>JAKEEW010000895.1 GCA_022616375.1 Sporichthyaceae bacterium | reverse complement strand
GAGCCACTCGTGCGCAGGCGGCCAGCCGGCCCGGCCACCGACTGTCACCAAGATCAAGTGTGTGGCCGCGTGGACCCGAGCCAACTGCGCCTCGGTGGCGCCGGCCGCGGCAAGCTGGTCGAGCGGGAGTGGTGGGAGTTCGTCCACCCGGTGCGCCTGCAGCAGTGGCTGTGGGAGCGGCCTCGGTAGCGAGTCCTCGAGCTGGCCGAGCGCTGCGGCAACGAGTACGGCGGCATCGATGGTGGTGTGTGTCGTCGGCACCGCGTAGAACGCCCCGACGGCGTCCGGCACGGGCAGGGTGAGGCTTTCGTCGGGGTCGGCCGCCATCCTCGGCGTGGTCACCGTGTCACCGGCCGCCGAAGTCCTGCGTCCAGTAGATCTGCTTGGTGTCATCGCGTGCGGCGCCGATGCCGATCGCCTGCATGGAGCAGTCGAGAATGTTGGCGCGATGCTCGGTGCTGCCAAGCCACGCCGCCATCACAGCGGCTGCGCTGGGCTGGCCGAGGGCGATGTTCTCCGCCCACCCGCGCCCGGTGTCGTAGCCGGCCCGACGCATTCGCTCGCCCGGGTCGGACCCGTTCGCCGCGTGCCCAAACACTGCGGTGCGCGCCATCTCGACGCTGTGGTCGCGGGCGGCGGTGGCGAGATTCTGGTCGAGTCGAAGCGCCGGACAGCCGAGGTTGGCCCGCTCGGCGTTGGTGAGCCGGTACACCTCCGACTCCAGCAGGAGGGAATCGGCCACTGTCGGAGCGGATGTCGTGCTCGGGCTCGCGGGCGGGGCTGGTTCGATCAGCGGCGTTGCCGCCGGAAGGGTCGCGGCCTGCCTCGGCGCTGCCGGGTCGGCGGGCGGCGGCCAACCGACGAGACTTGGCGCCAGCATCGCGGCGGCCAGTAGGGCGGCCAAGCCTGAGGCGGAGACCACGGTGGCCACGACGCCGGGACGGGCGCGGTGCTTGCCACGTTCGGCGAAGGAGTCGGTGGGCATCTCGGTGGTCGGATGCGATGCCCAGCTCATCCGGGCACAGTACGGCCACCGTCACGGCAACGGCAAGCAGGTCATTACATCGACAGAACAAGATATGTCACTGTCATCGCGGTTTCCGTCGCCGCACCGAGCACATCGCCGGTGATCCCGCCGAGCCGGCGGGT
>JAKEEW010000894.1 GCA_022616375.1 Sporichthyaceae bacterium | reverse complement strand
CCTCATTCTCCTCGGTGTCGTCGTCGGTCGGGGTCAAGCGCGCACACAGGGTGCCCTCAGCCTGGGACAACTCATACCCGGCGGCGACCAGCCGGTCGAGCCAGGCGCATGCCAGTTCGGGCTTGGCCCGCCAGTGGTGGTCAGGTTCGCAGTCGGCCAGGTTCTGCTCGTGTGCGATGACCCACCGGGCGATGAGCAGCCGGCTGAGCCGCGCCTCCCCAGCCGCTGCGATGTCGATGGTGTCCGGGTCGGCGCCGACGACGTGCCGGTATAGGTCGGCGTGGGTGTCGTCGGGTTCGGTGAGCAGGTTGGGCTCGGCGAGGATGTCCCGCAGCGCGTCCAGCCGGGCGGTCTTGGCGGACTTGGCGGTGCCGAACGTCTCGGCGAGGAACGCGTGCCGGATATGCCGCGCGTCGTTCATCTCGGCCCGCCATACCTGGTTGGCTTGCTTCTCCTCCTCTCGGCGGGCGGCCTCGGCCGGCGGTACGTAGTTGGTGCCGCGAAGCCGCCGGTAGCCCCAGGCCTCGGGGTCCTCGCACACGATCGTGACGAGCGGGTCGCCGGAGTAGGAGGTTTCGACCACGGCTGCGAAGCCGGGCTTGGTCCTGACCTCGTCATCGACCAGCCGGTTTCCAGCCTGGTCGACCAGATCAGTGGCTGCCGCTTCTCGGCTGCCCCAGCGGAACTCCTTCGGCCGCTTGATGATCTTCACGCCGGCTTCGGTGAGTTCTGCGCGGGTGGCCTGCTGCCTGGCCTTGGCGTCGCGCTTGCGGATCTCCTCGTCGATCGCGTGGCGGATGCCCCAGGCCCCGCTCTTGGTGAGGATCCGATCCAGCGCCTTTTGGTCGTCGCTGAACTGGTCAAGCCTCTCGGCGTCGTCCAGGGTGAGCGCGCCGCGGTCGGCGGCGGCTCTGGCCTGGGCCGGCAGGCGGTGCAGGATGAGGGCGCGCTGGACGTGTTCGGTGCGGCGGCCGGTTGCCTTGGCGATGCGCTGCGGGGTCCAGCCGTCGAACGCTGCGAGCTGGGCGTAGCCGCTGGATTCCTCGGACGCGGTGAGCGGCTTGTGTGTGGTGTCGGCCAGCATGGCCGCGATCTGCTCGGGTGCCAGTCCGGCGAGGTCCTCGCGTACGACACACGGGACGGTCTGTAGGCCGGCTTGGACGGCCGCCATGGCGCGGCGGTGTCCGGCGACGATGAGGTACCCGCCGTCGACCGGGGCGACCACGACCGGCTGGATGAGTCCGATCCCTCCGGCTGCGGCCAGTGAGCCGCTGAGTTCCTCTAGGTCACCAAGGTCGGTGCGGATGTTGGATGGGTGCGCGGCAAGCGTGCGCGGATCGAGGTCGAGCAGGGTGCTCATTTCGGGTGTTCCTTCCTGGGGGTTGTCGGTCCCGCACGCATT
>JAKEEW010000893.1 GCA_022616375.1 Sporichthyaceae bacterium | reverse complement strand
CTTCCAGCTCGGCGATTCGGATCTTGAGAGAATCGCTGCCCTGAGACAGCGCGCGCAGGCGGGAGCGGCCGGCAGCGAGTCGTTCCTCGGATTGCTGCAGCCGACCGGTCACCTGCCGGAGCTTGGCCAGTAGCGCCAGGCGGGCCACCAGGGCCGGCGACACGCCGGAGTCGGCGGGGACCGTGGTGTCCAGGCGCCAGACCGTGTGGAGCTCCGTGTTGATGTCGTTGATCAGACGCGAATTCTCGGCTACCTCGGACAGCAGCTGGTCCTTCTCGGCGGAAACCGACGATAGCTGATCCAGCTTCTGCTGTATTTCCTTGTCGGGTCCCTGCTGGCAGCCGATCACGCCGGCCAGGGCGAGCGCCGGCCAAGCCGGGCTGAAACGTCTCATCATCGGGTGCATGGTCCGTCCTCCTTTGCTCTGGATGAAGGTCCGGTGCGACGATTCACGCCGGTCAGCGCAGGCCGACGTTCAATCCGCCGGCGAGCTGGAAAGCGCTGCCGTCGTTCAGGATCACTCGTCCCTCGACGAACGGATGGATTGGGCCGCGCCGGGCTTCGAAGCCACCGAGGAGATTGACCCCGGCATCGGTGCTCCTCGCCTCGTTGACCGACCGGCGCTGGAGATTCAGGCCGCCCCCCAAATACAGCAAGCTGGGCAGCCGGTACTTCACGTCGGCGTTCACGGCGTACAGCGAGCCGCTGTCGACCAGGTACACTGCTCCCGACGGATAGAGGCTCAGCTGCCGGTAGACCGGCACCGATAGCTGACCTCCGACCCCCGGGTCGCGCACGTCGAACTGATAGACCAACTGCGTTCCGATAGCCGTTTGCCGCAGCGGCGTATTCTGGGCCCGCAGGGCGCTGGTCCCGGCTCCCACCAAGAGGACCGTGACGGCGACACCGCCAAGAAACCGCATCATGTGCTGCCTCCTTTCTGATTGACACCGCACCGCACCGAGCCGCTTCCGCCGGACTCGGCAACCTGCCGGCGCGACCTCATAAGCCGGGCCCGCTGACCCGGTCCAGCTCGCGCCGCAGCGCTTCCAGTTCCCCCTCGATCCGACCCGTCGTGGCCCGCCACTCGGTCTCGGATCGCCAGACCAGCTCCCGCAGCCGGCGCTCGATGTCGTCGCGGCGTTGCTGCAGCGTCTTCAACTCGCCGGCCGGCGCCCCCGCGGGCCCCGCACCGAGACGCCGCTCGAGCTGGTCCAGCCGCCCGCCCGCCTCCGCCCGAAACGCATCCATCAAATACGTCGTATCCGGCGGTGCAGCTCCGGCAGCTCCGGCCCCGGGCTCGCTGCGGCAACCCGTTAGGCCCGCAACCCAGACCAGTACGACAACCCCGACCCCCGACCGAACAGCGTGCACTGGCGACTCCCGGGTCCATGGTATTTCTCGCCCCCGCCACAGGCGGGACCGAACCGGGGTCACGTTGCGTGGCGGCCGTTAGATCGGCGTTAGGCCGGCGTCGATGCCAGCGGGGTCATCGGGTGTCGACGGCCAGTCGACGCGTCTCTAACGCCGCGGGCGTATGGTGTGCCACGCGGTTTGAAGCCACTGTCAACGGACCTCTGCGGCCGTTTTGGGGGAGTTCCGCCGGATCGGCTTCGAGCGCAACGACTGGGGGATGACGCGGGCAACGGATCCGCGTCGGTCTTGGTCCGCCGGCTGTCCCCCGCCAGGCGGGCTCATACATCGTTTCTCGATCCGCCTTGCCTCGATCACCCACTCGGGCAGGCGGCCATCACGGCGATTGAGCGAGGAGGTGCACGTGAGCGGCTGGAAGCAACACCTGAGCGTCGGCCAGATGCGGGCGGCTCTGCCCGTTGCGTCGGTCCTGATCCTGGCCGT
>JAKEEW010000892.1 GCA_022616375.1 Sporichthyaceae bacterium | reverse complement strand
GGGTTCGGGCCAGGTCGCTGCGGTGCAGGTGTTCATCTCCTACGCGCATGACGACCAGGAGCACGAGACCCGGGTCCGGGAATTCTGGACGTTCCTGCGAACCAACGGCATCGACGCGATCTTGGATCTGCCGGCGGCTGAGCGACGCCAGGACTGGCCGCTCTGGATGCAGGATCGCGCCCGGGAGGCACGGTTCGTGCTTGTGGTGGCCTCGCCCGCGTATCGGCGGCGGGCCGAGGGCGAGGCCGCCGCAGATGAGGGTCGGGGGGTGCAGTTCGAGGCGGCGTTGATCCGGGATGAGGTCTACCGGGATCGGGCTGCCTCGCTGGATCGCATCGTTCCGGTGGTGTTGCCGGGGTGTTCGGCGGGTGACATCCCGGCGTGGTTGGGGCCGCACACGACGACGCACTACGTGGTGTCGGAGTACACCGTTGCCGGTGCCGAGCGGCTGCTGCGGCTGCTAACAGGCCAACCGTTTGAGACGGTGCCTCCGCTTGGGACGGTGCCGGCCCTTCCTGCTCGCGGCGGGGTCGCGGCATCCTCGCCGCTGACGGAGTTGCGCTCGGAGCTGTTAGTCGAGGCGAACCTTGATGGTTCGCGGCTGACGGTGACAACGCGGCTGGCCGACACACTGTTGTGTCGCCGCGAGAGCATCTTGCCTAGGCGTGTGCTCGATGTGTGGGACAGTCTGCGCGCCGGGCCGCTGGTCGCTGCGGAGCGGATGCTGTCTACGGGTCGAGACCTGGCCGGGCTGCTGTTCGACGAGCCGTCGCAGCGATTGGTGGCCGATCTGCTGGATCGGTTGCCGCCGGGAGACTGGGTCGACGTGGTGTGGGTCACCGACGACGCGGCGCTGGTGGTCCCGGTGGAGCTGCTGCGGCTGACCACCACCGGCGGTGATGATCTGGGTCCGCTGGCACTGCGAGCCGGGGTCACCGTCACTCGCCGGGTTCGTAGCGGGTCTGGGCGTGAGCCGGTTGTCTTGCCCGGGCCGGTGAAGGTGCTGGTGGCGGTGGCAGTCCCTGATGAGTCCAAAACCGAGAACGTGCCACTGGATGTCGAGGCGGAGATGCAGGCGGTCTTGGATGCGGTGACGGACCTGGCCGGGCATCCGCGGGCGCAGGTGCAGATCCTCGAGGTGGCGTCGTTGCCGCAGATCCGTCGGGCGCTGGAGGAGGACGCCTATCACGTACTGCATCTGTCCGCCCACGGGTCGATCGAGTCGATCGAGTTGGAGGACGAGGACGGCAATCCGAAGGCGGTCGACGCGCAGGACATGATGGATGCGCTGCGGCATGCTGGCCGCCCGGTGCCGCTGATCGTTGTGTCAGCTTGCTCGGCTGGTTCGACGAGTACGAGCGCGATGGCCCTAGGGCTGATACACCGTGGTGCGGATCGGGTGATAGCGATGCAAGCCCCGGTCACCGACAAGTACGCGACCGTTGTGGCGGCGGCGTTCTACCGAGAACTGGCGGATAACCCGCAGCAGCCGGTTGGACAAGTCCTGGCCCGGGCCCGGCGGGACGCGGAGGAGCAGCGCTCGGATGCCGCTCGGGCCGGACAGGCACCGCTGCCCGAATATGGTGTGCCTACCTTGCTGGCGGCGGGCGCGGACCGGCCGCTGGTTGACGCCAGCCGAGCTGCCGAGCCACTGACCCGGGTGGTGACGTTGCCCACCGGCACGTCGGTGCGTGAGCTGTCTATGGGGCAGTTGATCGGCCGGCGGGTCGAGCTGCGCACCGCCACCGTCGCGCTGCGGCGCACGGCGTCGGCCCGAGAGACCTGGGGCGCGACATCTGGGGTACAGCTGGTCGGGGTCGGGGGGATCGGCAAGACCGCTGTTGCGGGACGGGTCATCGCCCGGCTACGCGGCGACGACTGGGCCATCGCCATCCACGACGGTCGGTGGAACCCCACCGCGTTGATAGACGCGGTCGCCTTCGCTGTGGACGGTGACCCGGCCGCAGCGGCGTCTGTGGAGATGCTGCGGGACTCGTCGGTTGACGATGTCGACAAGCTCACCCAGATTCGCGCGCTGCTGGAGGCCCGGCGGCTGCTGCTGGTCTTCGACGACTTCGAACAGAACCTAACCGTCCCCGGCGGGGAGGCGTTCATCGATCCCACCCTGGATGACATCATCACCGGGCTATCCGACGCTGCGACCACCGGCGCGATCCTGTTCACCTCCCGCTACCCAATTCCCGGAGGCGACCGGTTCCTTGTCCCGATCGCCGTCCCGCCGTTGTCGCCCAGCCAGCTACGGCGGCTATTCCTGCGCCTACCAGCGGTGAGCGCCCTTGAACCGGAGGAGCGCCGGCTGCTCGCTCGCACCATCGGCGGTCACCCGCGCCTGATCGAGTTCGTCGATGCGCTGCTACGTGGCGGGCGGGGCAACCTCAGACATGTGCAAGTCAAGCTGCGCGAACTGGCCCGCCAGACTGGCATGGACGTCAGCCAGCCCCGACCACTCGGGCAGGCATTGGACCAGGCCATGCTGCTAGCCAGCGCGGACATCCTGCTCGACGAATTGCTCGACCTGCTCACCCCCGCCCAGGTCGCGGTGGTCCAGCAGGTCGCGGTGTGCCGGGCGCCAATGACCCTGCAGGACCTGGCCTACGCCCTCACCCACGACACTGACCAGTCCGTCTCGACCGACGTCGGTGACCTTGGAGCGGACGTGGACCGGTTGACCGATCTCACCGTGCTCACCGCTGGCCAGGAGATCGGCATACAACCGTGGACCGCTGAACTGGTCACCCGCAACGCAGGACACGATCTGACCGAACAGCACATCCGCGCGCTGGCCATGCGGGAGCGGCGGTTCGACACCGGCGTCGGCACCTATCTCGACCTGCTCGACATCCCCCGCCATCTGGCCCACCTGGGCAGGTACGACGACATCACCGACCTGGCCGGGCAGGCAATCCGCATCCTGGAGGGCACTCTCGCTGCCGCAGCCTTCCTCGCCGAGATCCACCCATTGATCCCACCCTCGGAACGGGCCTGGATCACGGTCGCCGACCTCGAACTACAGACGTTCATTGCCTCGGGGGATCTGACTGCAGCGCGCCGGCTCGCCGACGACATCCACAATCAGGTCCAGGACAGAGCGGCCGGCGACCCGGCCAACACCGAATGGCAGCGCGACCTGTCGGTCAGCCACAACAAGCTGGGTGACCTGGCCACCGCGGCCGGCGACCTGGCCACCGCCGAGCAGCACTACCGCACCGCGCTGGGCATCCGCGAGCGGCTGGCCACCGCCGACCCGGCCAACACCGAATGGCAGC
>JAKEEW010000891.1 GCA_022616375.1 Sporichthyaceae bacterium | reverse complement strand
GCCAGGACCGGGGCGACGCAGGCGTCGCTGCCGTCAAAGACCGCGGCCCATTCCGCGCGGGTGCGGCGGTGGAAGGCGGCGGCCAGGTGCGCGCGTAGCTGGGGCCAGCGGTCGCGGTCGTCTTGTGCGGGCAGGTCGTCGCCGCGCTGGTCCAGGCCGAGCCCGGCCAGCAGCGCGGCGTAGAACCTGGGCTCCAGCGCGCCGACCGCTGCGAGCTTGTGCAGCGGACCGAGTTCGACGGCGAGCTGGTCGGAGGCGGTGGCGAATAGCTCGTCGAGCCGGTGGCGTGCCCGGCACAGTGGACAGAGGCCGCGGCTGTGGATGTGGCCCATCTCGCCGCACGCTGTGCGGGTGTAGGGGAGGCGGACGCCGGCGCACTCGGGGCAGATCGGCGTGCCGTCGTGGTCACGGCGGAACACCGGCCGTTGCTGCTGGCAGGGTTGCGCAGGTGGCATGTGTGAAGCGGACGGTGTCCACGCAGGTCAGGCAGACCGGTCCTTCCGGCCAGTGGCGCTCGGCCCTGGCGGTGGTGCCGCATCGGGCGCATGGGGTCTTCAGCGTGGAGGAGCAGGAGCGGCAGCGCCCGCGGTCGTCATGGCGGGATGTGACGATGACGGGCCGTTGTCCGCAGTCGGAGCACAGCGCTGTGGCTGGCTTGACGATCTCCCAGCATTACGGGCTGTACGGTCGGCCATCGAGCTTGCCGACGACGGGGCGGTCCTGGCCGCATCGCGTGCACAGCGCCCGATGTTGTTTGCGCCAGCAGCCGTTGCCCTGGGGGAAGCGCTCGTCGCGAACGGCGACCGGTCCGGTGTGACCGCAGTCGCGGCATGGCTCGGGCGGCGTTGCTTGGCCGCGCAGGTGCCGCGCAGGCTGCGTTTCTTCAGCTTGATCGGCCGTGCGGCCGCACTGGGAGCAGGTGCCGGGTGCGGCGGCTTGGTGGAAGCACCGATTGCATACCGGACCGTCCGGGGTGCGGGAACGGACGGGACGGGTTCGGCCGCACCCGGTGCGGGGCGCCGCGCTGCGTCGGCGCCAGCAGGCCATGCAGATGGGCTGGCCGTTGGGTCGGGCGGCGACCGGCCGGGGCTGGTCGCGTAGCGTCGTAGCACGCTTCGCACCGGCGGCGGGTCTTGGTGTGCAGGCTGAACGTGCGTTCTCTACCACAGCCGTCGCATATCCCGCGGGTCGCCTTGGCCGAAGTAGCCAATCGCGACTGGCCGTCAGCTCTCGGCGTCGAAGAGGTCGGCGGACAGCACCGGCCCATCGGGCGTCGTCGGCGCCGGGCCGCGTGTGGTCGATCGGTCGCCGCCCTGCTCGGGGTCGAGTTCGACGACCAGGTCCTCGAACCGGCAGTCGAGGATCTTGCACAGCGCGACGACGAGTTCCAGCGGGATCTTCGGTTTGGCTGCTCGGCGGACACCAAGCGGTAGACGCTGCTGCGGTCGAGGTTGAACCCGTGGCGGCGCAGCTCGGGCACGAGCTTGGTGGTGTTGAACCAGTTGCGGCGCACGGCCATCAGCTCGCGCAACCGCCAGGCGCAGCGCGGCTGCGAGGCCCCGAGGTCGGGCTGTCCGCCGTGTTCTGGTTGGCCACCGGCTACGGCCTTCATCGTGCTCGCCTTCCCCTCGCCGGAACGGACGGGTTGTCGCCCGTGTCGAACTCGTCGTCCATATCGGCCTCGATCTCGGCTCGCGCGAACGCGATCCGCAACGCTTCTTCCTCTGCGGCGTCGAGGAATTCGCGCACCTTGGTGTTTTCGTAGTCGCTGGACAGAGCGGTGTAGATCGCGGTGGTCGCCGCGTGGGAATGGCCGACCTGCTCGGTGACGGACTGCAGGTCGTAGCCGGCCTCGATCAGCCTGGTGACGTAGGTGTGCCGCAGGCAGTGCGGGCACAGATGGTCCGGCAACCCGGCCGCGGTGCGCCAGTGCGCGAATCGGTCGTTGACCGAGCGGATGGGATCACCTCGCCCCGCTCGGTCGGGAACATCACTGCGTCGTCGGGCCGGTCGATGCAGAACAGCGGCCGGATCTGCTCGACGTAGTACCGCACAGTGGCCACCGCCCAGGCCACACCGAGATCACCATCCGGCGGCGCGGTGGTTGACCCGGGAGCGCCGTGCCCCACCGCACCGCCAACCCGGCGAAGTCGCCAAACTCCGGCAGCTTGGCCTGCCGCCGCCAGTCCTGGATCTCCAGGCGGGCGGTGTCCCGGCGCCGCAGGCCCCAGGCGTACATCGTGGGAAACAGCGCCAGGTCGCGGGCGGCGGTCAGCGCGCCCTTGTGTCCGGCCGCACGCAGCCGCGCGATCTCGGGGTCCATCCGCCCGAAGAAGCGCCCGGATCTCGGGGCGGGTCAGCGGCCGATTGCGGCTGGGTTGGCCGACGTAGCCCT
>JAKEEW010000890.1 GCA_022616375.1 Sporichthyaceae bacterium | reverse complement strand
GGTCGAGCAGGTACCGCGCGAGTCCTTGACCGCCGGCCCAGGCGAAGGCCCAGAACGGCGGCGGTTGGTCGCTGCGGTACTCGCCTTCGGTAAGTTCCCACAACCCGATCGGTTCCTCGGCCTGGAACAGCGTCAACTCAGGAACGAACGCTACCGGCTCAGACCGCAGATGGGCACGGACGAAAGCGTCCAGGGCCTCGGACACACGACGATTCTGCCGGGTCCGTGACCGGCGGTCCGACTTGGGTAATGCTGAGCGCATGACGGAGCATGTGGACGCAGTCGTGGTAGGGCTCGGAGTCGGTGGCGAGGAGGTCGCCAGTCGGCTCGCAGAGGCCGGACTCTCGGTGGTTGGTATCGAGGACCGACTCGTCGGGGGCGAGTGTCCCTACTGGGGCTGCGTGCCGAGCAAGATGATGATCCGCGCGGCGAACCTGCTCGCGGAGACGCGCAGAGTCGGCGGGATGGCCGGGTCTTCGCAGGTGAGTCCGGACTGGGCCCCGACTGCCCGCCGAATCCGGGAGGAGGCTACCGATTCCTGGGACGACACGGTCGCGGTGGACCGGTTCACCGGCAAGGGCGGCACGTTCATCCGGGGGTCGGCTCGCCTGGTCGGCCCGCGCGAGGTGGCTGTGGGCGACCGTACCTTCGTCGGCGACCGAGCCGTCGTCATCGGCACCGGGACCACCGCCGCGATCCCACCCATCGACGGTCTCGCTGGAACTCCACTGTGGACCAATCACGAGACGATCGAGGCGGACACGCTGCCGTCCTCAATGGTCGTGCTCGGCGGCGGGGCGATTGGATTGGAGCTGGCCCAGGTCTTCGCCCGGTTCGGGGTCACCGTGAGCGTGGTCGAGGCGCTGGACCGGTTACTGGCGATGGAGGAGCCGGAGTCGTCGGAGGTGGCGGCTGCGGCGTTGGCGCGCGACGGGGTCACCATCCGTACCGGGGTCTCGGCCACGTCCGTGCGTCACGACCGTACGGGCTTCACCCTCACCCTGGCCGACGGCTCCACTATGGAGGGTGAGCGGTTGCTTGTATCCACCGGCCGTAAGGCAGAACTCGGCCGGCTCGGGCTCGACGCTGCCGGACTGGATCCCGCCGCCAAGTTCGTCGCGGTCGACGAGCGGATGCGCGCCGGAGACGGGATCTGGGCCGTGGGCGACGTGACGGGGCACGGAGCGTTCACACACATCGCCATCTACCAGGCCGGCATCGCCGTACGCGACATCCTCGGCCAGCCCGGGCCGCCCGCTGACTACAAGGCGCTGCCGCGGGTGACGTTCACCGATCCGGAGATCGGCGCGGTCGGGCTGACTGAGGAGCAGGCGCGGCAACGCTACGGTCGGATCGCGGTCGGCTTCTCCCAGGTGTCCTCCTCGGCGCGGGGTTGGATCCACAAGGTTGGCAACGAGGGATTCCACAAGCTGGTCGTCGACGCCGACCGGGGCGTGCTCGTCGGTGCGACCTCGGCCGGTCCGGTCGGCGGCGAGGTGCTCGCCGCGCTGGCGCTCGCGGTGCACGCGTCGGTGCCGGTGGAGACCCTCCGCAACATGATCTATGCGTACCCGACGTTCCACCGCGGCATCGAGGACGCCCTACGCGCCTTGCCGGCATGATTCTCCATTGAGGACAATCGCCGGTCGAGAGCCCAGGTCTCCGTGCACAAGGTCGGCGTGGGTAGCGCGCGCCGGCTTCGGCGGGTGTGCTCGGTGATCACTGGCCAAGGGCACCGTGGAGCAGACCTACGGTGTGTCGCCGGCGTGGCGGGGACGGCGATCAACAGACGGGTCGCGGGCGCCGTGGCGGCCGGGATGGTGCCGCTCGCGCTCGGCTCTGATGGCGGCGGCTCGCTGCGGATCCCGACTGCCAACTGTGGTGCGATCGGGTTCAAGCCCGGACACGGTGTCGGGCCGCTCGCCGGAGGTATCGAGGAGCATTGGTACGGCTGCGGCGCCTACGGTCCGATCGCGGTGACGGTCGCGGACGGGCC
>JAKEEW010000889.1 GCA_022616375.1 Sporichthyaceae bacterium | reverse complement strand
CTAGGTCTGCTGGGGCCGCCAGCGCCTCCCAGCCCGCCAGCGCCTCCCCAGCCCGCCAGCGCCTCCCCTGCCCGGCTAGCGGCGGACCACGACCGTTGCGGTGGCCCGATCGTGCAGCCCGCGAGTATCCCGGTCGTAGACCACCGCGGGAATCACCAGCATCAGCAGGATCGTCCGGACCACGACTCCCAACGGCCCTGGCACTCCCCCGCCCGGCCCGGCCACCCGAATGCCGACCAGCCGCATCCCCAGCGTCGAGCCGAGCGTGCTGAGCAGGACTATGTACTCGATCGCGAAGATCGCCGGCACCCACCACTCGGACAGGTCGAGCAGCCCGACCGCAATCAGCCGGCAGGCCAGCCAGTCGATCAGCAGCGCGAGCAGCCGGCGACCGATCCCGGCGACCGACCCCGGGCCGGACTCGGGCAACCCGAGCCGCTGACCCCGGTAGTCCTGCTCGGTGCCGGCGCCGACCGAGAGGTCGGGCCCGGACAGCCAGGAACCGAGCGCGCGCCGGCTGGTGGGGGGTTCGGACACCCGGCCAGGCTATCGCGGTGGTCGCGACCAAGTGCGATCTTGGTTGCGTAACACGACCGAAACACTCGAGACATGGCTGAGAAACTGGTTACACCTACGGTCATCAGGTCGAGACTGGGGTAGACGGTTTCGACGTGGTCGAGGCCAGAGATGTGGCGCGCGGATGTGCGGCCGGAGGAGGACCGAATGTTCACCAGCGGTGACGAGCTACTGAAGTTCATCAGGGACGAGAATGTCGAGTTCGTCGACGTGAGGTTCTGCGACCTCCCCGGAGTCATGCAGCACTTCACGCTGCCGGTGGAGAACTTCGGCCCGGACGTGCTCAGCGACGGTCTGATGTTCGACGGGTCCTCGATCCGCGGATTTCAGGCGATTCACGAGTCGGACATGTTGTTGCTGCCCGACCCGGCCACCGCGCTGCTCGACCCGTTCCGCCAGCACAAGACGCTGAACCTGACGTTCTTCGTGCACGACCCGCTCACCGGTGAGGCCTACACCCGCGACCCGCGCAACATCGCCCGCAAGGCCGAGGCCTACCTACGCGGTTCCGGCATTGCGGACACTGTGTACTTCGGCCCCGAGGCCGAGTTCTACATCTTCGACGACGTCCGGTTCGAGACCAACCAGCACAGCGGCTACTACTTCCTCGACTCGGTCGAGGCGGCCTGGAACACCGGGCGGGTCGAGGAGGGCGGCAACCTCGGCTACAAGCCGCGCTACAAGGGCGGCTACTTCCCGGTTTCGCCGACCGACCACTTCGCCGACCTGCGCTCGGAAATGGTCAAGCAGCTGATGGCGGCCGGCGTCAAGATCGAGATGCAGCACCACGAGGTCGGCACCGCAGGCCAGGCCGAGATCAACTTCCGGTTCGACAGCCTGCTGCGGACCGCGGACAACCTGATGACGTTCAAGTACATCGTGAAGAACGTCGCGCGGGCGGCCGGCCGGACCGTCACGTTCATGCCTAAGCCGATCTTCGGCGACAACGGTTCCGGCATGCACTGCCACCAGTCGCTGTGGAAGGACGGCTCGCCGCTGTTCTACGACGAGATCGGCTACGCCGGGCTGTCCGACCCGGCCCGCTACTACATCGGTGGGCTGCTCAGGCACGCGCCGTCGCTGCTGGCCTTCACGAACCCGACCGTGAACTCCTACCACCGGCTGGTGCCAGGCTTCGAGGCACCGGTCAACCTGGTCTACTCGCAGCGCAACCGCTCGGCCTGCGTGCGGATCCCGATCACCGGGACCAACCCGAAGGCCAAGCGGATCGAGTTCCGGGTGCCCGACCCGTCGGCCAACGCGTACCTGGCGTTCGCGGCGATGCTGATGGCCGGCCTGGACGGCATCCGTAACAAGATCGAGCCGCCGGAGCCGATCGACAAGGACCTGTACGAGCTGCCGCCGGAGGAGCACGCCGCCGTCCCGCAGGTTCCGGGCTCGCTGGAGGCGGTGCTGGAGGAGCTCGAGGCCGACCACGACTACCTGCTCGAAGGTGGCGTGTTCACCAACGACCTGATCGAGACCTGGGTGAGCTACAAGCGCGAGAACGAGATCGACCCGGTCCGGCTGCGCCCGCACCCGCACGAGTTCGAGCTCTACTTCGACATCTAAGATTGACATGTGCTCTGACCTGGGCATTCACTAGTCGATCACCTGGCTAGTCCGCACCGGGTCCGCATGATCTTGAAATCGGGCGGACATGATTCGCTCGACCGCGGACCTGGTCGACTCGTCGGTGTCCGGCCACAGGTGCCCGTAGGTGTCCAGCGTCGTCTTCGCCGAGGCGTGGCGGAGACGATGCTGGACCACCTTCACATCCGCCCCCGACGCGATCAGCATCGAGGCGTAGTAGTGCCGAAGCCGGTACCGGAGTCAGGTCCGGATCGTCGTCTGCATAGTCACGTCCGCACGCCGGGCACCAGAACCGCTCACCGTCGCCCACGGCCCGACACCAGGTGTGGCACGGCGGGGCCAGCACGGACCGGAGGACGATGCCGACTAAGCGGCGCGCTATCTACTCGGCGCCCGCCGGGGGGGGGCGAAGACCAGGTCCCAGTTGATCGGCTCGGTGGTGTAGCCGCCGTCGCACGTACAGGACGACTTCACCCAAGCCGCGCCCTTGGTCCAAGGAACGGGCACCATACCCACAGTGGTCCCGTTGCAGTCCGGGCAGATCACCTGATCCCCACCAGCCTCGGTCGCCGCGATGGGCTATCCGGAACGGTAGGAATGCGTGCCTGGCTGGTCTACGAGGTTGCTTTGAGTTGCTCCAAGTCGTTGGCAGCTTCGGTGATGAGATCTCTGGCCACCGGCCCGTATATCGCGTGCCGGGCGTAATGGTCGAACACCTTGGCGTACACTGCGATCTCCCGCGGCTGGTCGATCGTGATGATGGCGGAGAACGTTTCGGTCGTGACCTGCCGGTCGTCGATGATCCAGAACTCGCACATCGGCATGTACCGGCGGACCGAGGTCGGCAGGATCCCAAGGTGCACCCGGGTCAGGTTCTGAACCTCAAGCAGGTGCCGCAGCTGGGCGTACATGACCTCTGGCGGTGCCAAACCGGCGCGTAGAGCGTTCTCGCACACCACGAAGTGGAACAGCCGGTCACCGGAGCGGATGAGCTCGGTGCGCCGCATCCGCGCCTCAACGGTCTCGCTGATGTCGTCGGGGTGGCCGAGCATCTCCGCGGCCTCCGACAGTCGGACGGTCGCGTAATCGCGTGTCTGTAGCACTCCGGGTATCAGCGAGATAGTGAACACCCGGAACCGGCGAGCCTTGGCGTGGTCGTCGAGTAGTCCCCGCTGGTAGCGGGCGGTGCCGGCCCGGTGGAGTCGGCGCAGTTCGGCGTACATCCGCTCGACGTTGCGGGCCGTCATGATCAGATCAGGCAGCTCGGACTGTGCCAGGCAGTGGAACGTCCACAGCTCGAGGTCGGACTCAGTCGGCATGGTCCGCCCGTGCTCGATTTTCGAGACCTTGGTGAAGTGCCAGCCGGCGAGGCTGGCCAGGTCACGGCCGGTCAGGCGGGCGTCTCGGCGGATATCGCGCAGCCGGTTGCCGAGAGCCTCGCGGGCCTCACGGGCGCTGGTGGTGGCCAACGGCGTACTCGGCGTAAGGGATGGCGCGCTCCCACACCTGCGCGCACGCGGTCCGGTACTGGTCGAGCAGGTCGGCATCGTCCTGGACGTAGAAGCCGTCCATGCGCCCGCTGGGATGGAACATGACCAGCACGAGGGTCGTATCGTCGAACAGCCAGCAGTCTTCGGCCGGCATGTCTATGCCCTCGACCTGGTCGCGCGATAGGTAGCGGACGTCTTCGCCGGCGGCCGTATTGCCGGGGCTGATGTGTAGCAGGAACCGGGCGTAGTCGTTGAGTGGCTCGCTGACGACTCGGGCCCGCTGCACGTGCACACCCTCACTGGCTGCTGACCGGACGGTGTCGAACCAGCCCTCCATCCAGGCGTTGTCGTCCGGCCCGCCGGCTAGGAATCGCTGGAAGGGCGCATCCTCTTCGACAACCCCGTAGGAATCCTTGAGCTCAAGGTGGAACGCGGCGGAGCGGGCCGCACGGAACAGTGCCCTGAACTGGTCACGGTCCAAGCGCTCCATGGGCGGCCTCCGGTAGGTAACCTCATCAGACCTTTCGGCACACGTACGACCGTCTCGCCCGTCGGGATGCGTAGCTGGTCGAGGATGGTCGCTTCCTCAACCACGTAGCCCTGTACCAGGAAGTCATCGCCGTCCTGGTACAGCCGCGGTGATCCTTCGGTGCCGGTGTCTCCGCCGAGGAACTGTAGCGCCATGGTGCCGCCTCCAAGCCGATGTTGCTCGTATTGCTCGACGCCCGGAGGGTCTCGCCGCATCGGGGAGTCGTCAAGACCCCCGGCTCGTGGGTAGCGGACCTGTCGCAAGATCACAGTCCGCAAAAAAGTCCGCAAGGTGTCCGTCTGCGTTCAATGACAACCAACGGTGACCAACGGAATACTCGCAGGTCAGGCGGCTAGCGAGAGTCATCGGCGCAGGTGGTCCCCGCACCCGCACGAGTTCGAGCTCTACTTCGACATCTGACGGCACCTACCGTCGACCAGCGCCTGGCCAGAGTCTGAGATTCTGACCGGGTAGTGCCCTAGTTGTCGGCGCCTGCGGGTGACGGCGTCATTACTGCGGTCCAGTCGACCGGTCCGGGAAGGTATCCGCCGTCGCATATGCACGGCGCCTTCGCCCATCCCTGTGGGCCGACTGTAGGTACCGGCGCCAGCCTGATCTCGCTGCCGTGGCAGTCAGGGCACCGCATCCCAGCTCCCGCTCGCTCCTGTGGGCTTACGCCCGTCGTAAGCCTGCTTCGGCCGGCGAGACGGGGAAACTACGGCAAGGGACCATCCGAGGACGTTCCGCGGAGGTATAGACGTCCCATGGGAGCGAACGAGCGGTTGCGGACGGCGCTGCTCACCGCCGGCCATACATCGCGCACCCTGGCGGAAGCGGTCGGGGTCGACCCGAAGACGGCCGAGCGGTGGGTGAACCAGCCGGACTCCGCACCCGTCCACCGCACATAGAGCCGCAACCGTGCTCCGTGAGGACATGGCTTACCTCTGGCCGGCCGTTGAACGCGGCCGGCTCGGTCGTGCGAGCCTCCACCCCGAGCTAGTCGCGATCTACGCGACCCGAGCCGAGGCTCCGTTGGAGATGTGGCGCGCGTTGCTGGAGCAGGCCACTCGCGAGATTGGACTGCTGGTCTACGCCGCCGTCCACCTGCACGAGGTCTGGCCCGACTTCAACGACGTACTCCGGGATCGCGCGGCGGCTGGCTGTCGAGTCCGGATCATGCTCGGCGACCCGGACAGTGCCACAGTGGCCGCCCGCGGCAAGGATGAGCGGTACGGACACGGCATCGAGACCAGGTGCCGCGTCGCCCTTATGCACTACATGCCGCTCATCGGGACCCCGGGGATTGAGGTCCACCAGCACGGGACGACGCTCTATAACTCGATCTACCACGGGGACGACCAGATGATCGTCAACACGCATCGGTTCGGGATCAACGCATACGGTGCCCCTGTGCTGCGGATCCGCCGCCGCGGCGAAGGTGGATTGTTCGACGGCTATCTGGAGAGCCTCGAAACCGTGTGGAACCTGTCTTGCCCGGCCACGACGGACACCGAGTGAACCGCTCCGAGTTCTACGACGACCCGGCCGCGCCGAAACCCAACTCCCTCGTAGTTGGTGCCTCCGCCGTCCTGGCTGACGAGCACGGCCGGATCCTGCTCCAACGCCGCGCTGACTCCGGCAACTGGGCCTTGCCCGGCGGTGCCATGGACATGACCGAGTCGCTCGTCCAGGCGGTCGTCCGTGAGGTTGCCGAGGAGACCGGATTCCAGGTCCAGGTCACCGGACTCGTCGGTCTCTATACAGATTCTCGCCACATCATCGCCTACCCGGACGGGGAGGTCCGGCGACAGTTCAACGCGTGTTTCACCGCGCGCATCGTGGGCGGTGAGCTGCAGGCAAGCTCGGAGTCCACGGAGGTCGCGTGGGTAGATCCGGCCGACCTGAGTGCGTTGCCAATGCACCCAACCCAACGGCTACGCCTAGCCCACTACCTGGAGCATCGGAAGACACCGCATCTTGGCTAGAGCGGACCACAACAGTCGGTACCGTCGATGCGGATGGCAACCGGGGAAGGACTTGATGAGAATGCTCACGACGCAACAGGCGGCCGGGCTCCTCAACGTTTCTCATCCCTATCTGATCAAGCTCCTGGACGATGGGCAGATCGATTTCACGAAGGTTGGTCATCATCGGCAAGTGAAGCTGGAAGATCTTCTCGACTACCAGCGTCGGGACATCGCCAGTCGGAATCGGGCAGCCGATGACCTGTCCGCGCTAGGACAACAGCTCGGCGTATGAGTAGGCGGCGATAGCCCTCGTCGTAGTGGATAACGCGACCGAGGAACTGGATCGAGATGTGCCGGTGGCCCAGCGCTGTCGGATCCCGCATTACGGGAGACGGCGCTGGGCCACCGTTACGCCAGGCCCGAGAACGCTCGGCAGCCACACGGAGTCGGGTCGGCGGATCTCCAACCGGACCCCGAGCGCCGGGGCCGGTCGCCTACGTAGAGACCGTCTAGGCCTCCGAGGATCTTCGAACTCTGCCGTCTTCGACGCGGCGGACGTATTCCACCAGCGCGTCGTGCGGGATTCGTAGCGAGCGGCCAACCGTGAGCGCCTTGATCTCGCCTAACGCCATCAGCTCGCGGAGCCTGGTCAGGGACAGGTCTAGGGCTTGGGCCGCGCCTGTGTCGGTGTACCAGATGCGGGTCATGTACCCGACAACGAGTCTCGCCCGAAATGAGTTACGGCCTGGATACTCGACATCCATGAGCATTGAAGAGAACAAGGAGCTCGGCCGGGAGCTGTTCGCCCGGCTCAGTGCCGGCGATGTCGAAGGCGGCCTGAAACTGCTCAGCGACGACGTGGTCTGGTGGCTGGCCGGCAAGCCCGAGCTGTCCCCGTTCGCCGGCACCTATACCAAGGAGCGGATCGCCAAGCTGCTCTACCGGATGATGGGCCGGCTCACCAACGGTCTGGCGATGACGGTGAAGACCGCCGTCGGCGAGGACAACCTGGTGGTACTCGAGATCGAGTCGCACGGCGAGCTGGACAACGGCCGGCCTTATCACAACGAGTACCTGATCCTGATCCGGGTCGCGGACGGCATGATCACCGAGGTCAGGGAGTACAACGACACTCAGCACGCGCACGCGGTCTGGATCGAGCCCTAGCCCGGGCGCCGGTCGGGTGCGCCGGCCGGGTGGACCCTAGCGGTCCGCGATCGGCCGGCCGAACCCGACCGCGTCGAGAATCGCCTGGGGCGCCCGGCTCCGGAACTCGACGTCCGGCTGCGTGCCGAGCGCGTCGTTGACGGTGGAGAACGCGATCCGGAATGCGACGAACACGGTGATGGCGAAGATCTGCTCGTCACTGAACCCGGCATCGCGCAGCTCCTGCACATCGGCGGAGCTGGTGCCGTTCGGGTCGCGGACCACCTTGCGGGCCCAGGCGGCCATCGCGCGCTCCGCCTCGGTCAGATGCTCGTCGGAGCCCTTGATCACTCCGGCCGCGGTTTCCTCGTCGGTCGCCTTGGCCAGCTTCGACCCCCAGGACAGTGCACAGTACGAGTCGCCGAGTGTGGCCGCGCAGGCGCCGACCAGGATGCCGCGCTGCCGGTGGTCCATTCCGTGCGCCGAGATGATCCCGCCGAGCAGGTCGTAGAGCCCGTTCAGGCTCTCCGGCCGGTAGGCCCAGAGCTTGGTGACGTTCATGACGTAGCCGACTTCGGCCAGGTCGTCGTCGAACAACGTCTGCGCCGCGGCCGAGGTCTGCGGAGTGGCGAGAAACCCGATCGTGCTCATCGCGACTCCCCCGAAGCCGAGCCCGAGGGCGACGCGGCAGCCGAACGCCCCAAGGCCGGAGCCGAAGCCGAGCCAGGCTTGCGAGCCAGGTAGCCAACCACGTCGATCCGGGCCCGCAGCGGCAAGCCATCCCTGACCACCTCCCGCGCCCCCTCGGCGGCCGCGGCCAGGAACGCGTCCTCGCCGACGTTCTGGATCGCCTCGTACGCCGGCCCGGTGGAGGCCAGCGCCCGGGCAAAGGTCTCCGGGTCGGCGAACTCCCAGGCGAACGGCACCGCGATCCGCGTGACATCGACGAAGCCGTATTGAGCTAGCAGCTCCTCCCCCGCCCCCGGCCGGCCGAGCGCCACCATCGCGGCCTGGTTCGCCACCTTGGCGGTGCTGGCGAGCTTGAACGGAGCCAGCGCCCACGCCCCAGGCGAAACCTTGATGTGGCCCCAGACGGTCAGCCCCAGCCGCCCGCCCGGCACCAGGACCCGGTGCAGCTCGGCCAGGGCCGTCGGGGTGGTGCCCCAGATCCCGCGGAAGCTGGTCGCGACCTCGAAGCTCGCATCCGGCCACGGCAGCTCGTGCATGTCACCGACCCGGATGTCGGAGTCCGGGTTGCGGTCCCGGGCCACCGCGACGAGCCGGGCCGCGGCGTCGATCCCCGCACAGCTGGCGCCCTGAGCCCGGGCCAGCTCGATGGCCAGGCCGCAACCGCAGGCCACGTCGATCAGCCGGTCGCCCTCGGTCACCTCGAGCCGGTGCTGGATCGTGACGTACTCCCGGCAGTTGGCAGGCTCGCTCAGCGTGGCGAAGTCGACCGCCTTGCGGCCCCAGCCCTCGTCGACCATCTGCCAGTCTCGCCGCGGGCTGCTTGTCTCGATCATTGTCGGTTCCATCTCGTCGGTGTCGGATCGTGCAGTAGTTGGGTCAGCGCCGGGTTGTCGATGTCGGCGCCAAGCATTCGGGCCGACGCGAGCGCGGTCGGGTCGCCGAGCCGGGCCTGGTGCAGGTGCGCGCGCACCACGAGCTCGCGCATCTCGCAGCGCGCGGCCAACGCGGCCAGGGTGTCCAGCAGCAGAGTGGCCCGCTTCTGATCGTCGTGGTCCAACGCGGTGCCGATCGCGGTGTCCAGCACGTATCCGTGCACCCACTGGTAGCGGTCAGACCCTGAGCCGCACCGCGACACCGCCTCGTCGAACCATTTCGTGGCTGCGGGGTAGTCGCCGCGACGAATACTGAGCAGGCCAAGCCCGCGCGCGGACACCCCTTCCCAGCACGGATCGTGCACCTGGCAGGCCATCACCCAGGCTTGCTCCAGCGCCTCGGCGGCCCCGTCGAGATTGCCCGCGGCTAGATCCAGCTCGGCCTGGAACGACTGCGGCCACGGCAGGAACGCGATCCACCGCTGCTCGCGGACCAGCTCGAGTGACCGAGCCAGCGCGACCGACGCCTGACTTCGCTCGTCCCGCAGCAGATGCGCCCTGGCCAGAATCGCCAGCGACCACGCCTGTTGCCGGTGGTCGGCGGCCAGGCCTGACCGTTCCACCGATTCGCCGAGGTGTTCGAACGCGATCGGGTAGTCGCCGCGATCCGAGGCGCTCATGCCGCGAAGGCCGAGCACCCCGGCCAGCTCGGCGGCGGTCTCGGCCAGCGCTTGCGCCTTGCCCAACCAGGTCTCGCCGGTGGCTCGCCGGCCCGCCTGCACCTCGACGAAGCCCAGCTCGCGCAGCGCGGCCACCACGGTGGCCCGGTCGCCCTGCTGGGTAGCCAGCTCGATCGCCTCGTGCAACGCGACCGCGCCCTCCTCGTCCCGACCCCGGACCGCGTGGACCAGCGCGCTACCCAAGGCGCCGAGCGCCCGCGCCTGCAGTGCCGCATCCCTGGCCCGAGCGGCCTCGCCCACCGCCCGGCGCAGGCACTGCAGGCCGGCGTCCACCGCACCGGCCACGATCGCGGCCCGGCCGGCTTCGAGCTGGCTGACGGCGGCCGCCCGGCCGTCCAGCGCCGGGGCGGTCGGCGACGCCGGCGTGACGGTTGCCGCCTCCCGCAGGACCGGGGACACCTCGATGCCAAGCTCGTGCCGCAACAGGTCCTCGCACACCGCGACCTGGCGCCGCGCCGCGGTGAGATCGCCGGCCATCGCGAGGCTGCGAACCAGCAGCTCGTGATTGCCTTCCTCGAGCGGGTTGCGGGCCACCGCGCGCGCGGCGTACGGGATCGCCTCGCTTGGTCGTCCGGCGGCAAGGTGGGCAACCGCTGCCTGGCGCAACCGTGCCTCGATCCGGGCCGAGACCCGGTGCCGCTCGACCAGCAGCCACGACTCGAAGGCCGGGCTGGAGCTCAGATGGACGCCTTCGAGCAGCTCGCCGGTGGCTTCCAGGAGCAGACCGGGATCGGAGCTGTCGGCGGTGACCCGCTGCACGTCGACGACGATGTCGTGGCCAAGCGTGGTGTCCACCGGATCGCCGGTGAGCAGGTCCGACGCACCGAGGCCACGACGGAGCTCGGCGAGCGTCCAGCGCAGTGCACCCAGCGGATCGTCAGCCTCGCCGAACAGCAGCTCGGCCAGGTGCTTGCGGCTGGGGATCCGGTCGGCAAGAAGCAGGTAGCTGAGCAACGCCCACGCTTTCAGGCCGCGCAGCGAGCGCGCCGGCTTGCCGTCCCGCTCGATCGCCGGTGGCCCCAGCAACCGGATCGTCACCATGCGCGCGCTCACCCCCTCCCAACCGGCCGGCGCTACTAACTATGCGCGACCCGCGTGTGAGCAGGCGTGTGAGCCGAACGGATTAATCGGGTGGACCCGGCGCGGTAGTCGAAACGTCCATTCGATCCACTGCGCCGAGCCCACCCAAGGACTACCGGAGAGCTACCGCCAACGGCGCGGCCACGGGATCCCGAACGCGAAGTGCGCGGCCCAGAACGCCAGGCCCAAGTGGAACAGGTTGATGTCTTCCAGATCGACGCCGAATGCGAACAGCGCGATCAAGATTGCGGCAATGAGCGCGAGCATCGGCTCATCCCCTTTCGACGAAGCAAGGCCCGCCAGACGCCTCGCGCCCGGTGGCCAGGGCCTCCCGGTTGTACCCTGTGCGGACTCGATCAAGCAGCTCCGTTGTCGCAGGTAGGACGGCCGAACCGGGCCGAATTGGCAAGATCGGGAATCCTGGGCGAGCCGGCGAGGCTGTATATCCCCGGGTGGCTTACGACCGTGTGGGTAACGGTCGGACCACTTCGGGCATGCAATGTCCCTTTCTGTCAGAGGCATCTGGCAGACTACGAAGCTCGGTGATCGGAGAGCGTCGGAATGGTGGATGCGGGGCAACCGACGGGCAGCGTCGGGGTGGCGACAGCTACGGCGGACCGGGGGCCAAGCACCCCGGCCTGGCGTCTGCGCTTGACCCGGCTCACCCGCACCCCGCGACCAAATGCCCTGCTCGAGCTGGTGCTGATTGGCGTCGGCTACTGGATCTACTCGCTGATCCGCAACGGTGTTCCGACCCAGGTCGACGCCGCGGTCCAGCGCGCCCGGCACCTCTATGCGTTCGAGCGCGAGCTGGGCGTCGGCTTCGAGCGCGCACTTAACAAGATCGTCGATGGAATCAACTGGCTGATAGTGGGGGCCAACTACTTCTACGCCACCATGCACTTCGCGGTGACGATCGGTGTGCTGGTCTGGCTGTACGCGAAGCACCCGCGGCACTACCGCCCGATGCGCACCGCGTTGTACATCACCACGATGCTCGCCCTGCTCGGCTTCTGGCTGATGCCGTTGGCGCCGCCGCGGTTCCTCGGCGAGTACGGGTTCGTCGACACGATCGTGAAGTACCACACCTGGGGATCGCTGGCATCCGGTGACGTGGCCGAGTTCTCCAACCAGTACGCAGCCATGCCGTCCATGCACGCCGGCTGGGCACTGTGGTGCACGGTTGCGGTGTTCGTGCTGGCCGAGCGTGCCTGGGTGCGGATCCTCGCGCTGGTCTATCCGGTGCTGACCACGCTGGTGATCGTCGCGACCGCGAACCACTTCGTGCTCGACATCGTCGGCGGTGCGCTCACGTTGTGTGCCGGGTTCGGCCTGCAATATGTGATGTTCCGCCGCCGGGCGCTACCGGAGCCACGCGGGCAAGGTCAGCTCAGTCACCTGGTGAGCTACTGACCGGGAGCCGATCGGCGACCGGCGGCCAGATCATCGCGAACACGCTCACCACGACCAGCCCGGCCACCCCGGCCACTGCCGCCGCCACATGCGGTGAGCTCAGGTCGGCCAGCGCCCCGGCCGCACCGAACCCGACCGCGGTGGCCAGCCCGAGCCCGCCTCCGGCCAGACCGTTGATCCGGCCCCGGTACTGACCCGGGGTAGCCAGGTTCACCGTCACCATGATCGGCACCAGGAACGCCTGCAGCATGCCGGATACGAACCACAGCCCGGCCGCGACATACACGCCGGGATCGAACACGGTCAGGATCAGCGGGATGAACGCAAGCGTGGCCAGCGGCCGGATCAACCCGACCGCTCTGGTCGGCCCGATCCTGGCGATCACCGCGACCCCGATCGCCGCCCCGGCCGGGATCGCCGCCATCAGCGCGCCGCCAAGGTTGGGTAGGTCGTGCTCGTACGCATACGCGAGCGCGATCGCTTCGGGCGCGATCAGCAGCAGCGCGGTCAGCCAGACGAAGCCGATGAACACCCGCCGCAACGGATCAAGCCAGGCCATCCGCGCTCCGTCGGCGGTGTCGGCGAGGAAGCCGCGCAAGCCGGACCGGCCTTCGACCGGAGCTTCCCTGGTGCCCAGCATGGCCAGCAGGATGACGTAGGACAGCGCGAACGTGGCCGCGTCCACTGCCAGCGCGGTCCGTGGGGTGAACAGGTGCACCACGACACCGGCCGCGGCCAGCCCGACCACCTGGTTGATCTGGAACAGCGCGCGGGTCAGCGAGGTGCCGGCGAAGAACTCCCGCAAGTCGGGCAGCACGTCCGGCACCAGCGCGGCTCGGGCGGCCTCGAACGGTGGACTGAACAGCTGGGCGGCCAGCAGCATCGCGAACAGCGCCCAGAGCGGGGTGTCGGCGACGGCGAATACCGCCAGCAAGGCGACCAGGATCGCGCGAGCCGCGTCACAGATCAGCAGCACCCGCTTGCGCGGCACCCGATCGGCGAACGGGGCCAGCAGCACTGCCCCGAACACTCCGGGCAAGTAGCCCACCACGAACGCGAGTGCGGCGTAGAACACGCTGTCGGAGCGCTCGAAGACCAGTGCGGCTAACGCGAAGCGGGCAAAGTGATCGCCGATCTCGCTGGTGATCTGGGCCAGGATCAGGCCGCGGAACTCCCGGTTGCGACGCAGCAGGTCACGGATCCGGACCGGCTGCTCCCGCGGGGGCCGCTCGCCAGAGCGACGAAACACCGGGCTCACGTGTAGAACACCCTTTCTACGATTCCCCGGGCTCGCCGGGTGATCCGCCGGTAGTCCTCCAACAGCGCCCCTACGTCGCCCGGAGCGTACTGCAGATAGCGGGCAACTCCCGACAGCCCACGTAGCTCGGACGGCAACGTGTCCGACGGCAAGCCCCGGACCAGCATGACCCCGTTACGTACCCGGGAAACCAGCCGCCAGGCTTGGTCGAGCACCTCGGTGTCGTCCGGATCGAGCAGGTCCGCGTCCCGGGCGGCGGCGAGCGCGGCCAGGGTCCGGGTGGTCTGCAGCGCCGGCACCCGCGCGGCGTGCCGGAGCTGGAGCAACTGCACGGTCCACTCGATGTCGGCCAGCCCGCCACGGCCGAGCTTGGTGTGCAACGCCGGATCCGCACCCCTGGGCAGCCGTTCCGCCTCCACCCTGGCCTTGATCCGGCGGATCTCACGAATCTCGGCCTCGTCCAGGCCGTCGCCGGGCCAGCGGATCGGGTCGATCAGAGCGACGAAGCGCCGGCCGAGCTCGGCGTCCCCGGCGACCGGCTGGGCCCGCAGCAGGGCCTGCGCCTCCCAGGGCTGCGACCAGCGTTCGTAGTAGGCGGCGTAAGCGGACAACGTGCGCACCAGCGGCCCCTGCCGGCCCTCGGGCCGCAGGTCCGCGTCCACCCGTAGCGCCGGATCCGGCGCCGGCGCCATCAACAGCCGGCGCAGCTCGCCGGCCACCGCATGGGCGGCATCCGAGGCCGCGCGCTCGTCCGCGCCGGAGCGCGGATCGTGCACGAACAGCACGTCCGCATCGCTGCCGTAACCCTGCTCGCGACCGCCGAGCCGGCCCATCGCGACCACCGCGAGTCGGGTCGGCAGCTCCTCGGTGCCCAGGTCGGCCGCAACCGCACGGGTGGCCGCGGTCAGCGCACCGTCGAGCACGGCTTCGGTGACATCGGCGAGCGCGGTTCCCACCTGATCCACCGGGAGCATCCCGAGCAGATCGGCGACCGCGATCCGGAACAGTTCGCGGCGCCGGATCGCCCTGGTCGCCACAACCGCGGCCTCGGCGCTGGTGGAGCGGCCGACCGCGGCCTGGATCTCGGCATCGAGAGCGGCCCGCGAGCGCGGTTGTAGCTCGGCGTCGTCGCTGAGCATCGCGACCGCTTCGGGCGCCCGCAGCAGCAGGTCGGCGGCGAACCGGCTGGACGCGAGCACCCTGGCCATCCGCTGTGCGGTAGCGCCCTCGTCGCGCAGCAACCGCAGGTACCACGGCGTGGTGCCGAGCGCCTCGGATACCTGGCGGAACGCGAGCAGGCCGGCATCCGGGTCGGCCGCGTCGGCGAACCAGCCGAGCATCACCGGCAGCAGAGTCCGCTGGATCGCCGCCCGCCTGGTCACCCCGACGGTCAGCGCCTGCAGGTGCCGCATCGCACCGACCGAGTCGGTGTATCCCAGTGCTTCAAGCCGCTGCTGGGCAGCGGTCTCGGTCAACCGGGTGGCCTCGCCCGGCAGCCGGGCGACCGCGGCCAGCAATGGCCGGTAGAACAGCTTCTCGTGCAGCCGCCTGGCTTCCCTGGCGTGGGCCCGCCAGACCTCGTCGAGCTGGGCCACCGGGTCGGCCCGAAAGCCCATCGCCCGGCCGAGCCGGCGTAGCTCGTCCACCGCCTCCGGCAACAGGTGGGTCCGGCGCAACCGGTAGAGCTGCAGGCGGTGCTCCAGGGTGCGCAGGAAGCCGTAGCTCTCCTCGAGCTGAGCCGCGTCGACCCGGCCGACGTATCCGCCGGCGGCCAGCGCGCGCAACGCCTCGATGGTGCCGGCCGCCCGCAACGACTCGTCCGAGCGGCCATGCACGAGCTGGAGCAGCTGCACCGCGAACTCGATGTCGCGCAACCCACCCGGACCGAGCTTGAGCTGCCGGCCGGACTGGTCGGCCGGCACGTGCCGCTCGACCCGGCGCCGCATCGACTGGACGTCCTCGACGAACCCGTCCCGGTCGGCGGCCGACCACAACAGCGGCGCCACCGAGTCCACGTACCGTTGGCCCAGCTCCAGGTCCCCAGCCGCGGGGTGCGCCTTGAGCAGCGCCTGGAACTCCCAGGTCTTGGCCCACCGCTGGTAGTAGGCGAGATAGCTGGGCAGGGTGCGGACCAGCGGGCCGGCCTTGCCCTCCGGCCGCAGCGACGCGTCAACCGGCCAGATCGTGCCGCTCGGGGTATGTGCCCCGCACGCCCGGATCACCGCCGTCGCCAGCTTCGTGGTCCCACCCAGTGCGGCGGCCTCCGGGGTCGCGTTGTCCTCCGGTTCGGCCACAAACACCACGTCGACATCGCTGACGTAGTTGAGCTCGCGGCCGCCGGTCTTGCCCATCGCGACGATCGCCAACCGGCCCGATGGTTGATCGGCCGAGCCCGCCGCCCTGGCGATGGCCAGCGCGGCCTCCAGGGTGCCACCGGCGAGTACGGCCAGCTCCCGCCCTACCCCCTCGATGCCCAGCTCGCCGGCCAGGTCGGCGCCGGCGATGCCGAGCAGCTCGCGCCGATAGGCGGTCCGCAGTTCGTCCAGCGCCTCCGGGCCGGCGCCGGCAACCGGATCGTCCGTCCCGGCCGGGTCGGCGCCCACCGCGGCAAGCAGCGTTGCCCGGTAGTCGTGCCGGTCCACCTGGTCCGGATCGGCCGGGGGAAGCACGGCTCGCCAGTGTTGCGGGGCCCGACTCAGATGATCACCCAGGGCAGCGCTCACGCCGAGCACGGCGAGCAGCCGGGCGCGGTCCGGCCCGGTCGCCGCGGCCAGCTCGGACACCAGCGGGTAGCCGCTGCGAGCCGCGGCCTCGGCGATCTGGATCAGCGCGGTCAGGGCGAGATCGGGGTCGGCGGTGTGGGCCAGCTGCTCGGCCAGCTCGGTGCTGTCCAGCCCGGCCAGCGACGGTGAGTGCAGCAGCTCGAGGGCGTGCCGGGGATCGATGAAACCCAGCCGCGCCAGCTGAGTCACCGGGGAGAGCCGGCGCACCGTGTCGCCCATCGTCACGCGTCCAACGCTATCCGTAACCACCTGGGCACGATCAAGCGAATGGGTAGCCGCGTGGCCAACTCTGCTCGTGTACGTGTCACGACCGGTCACACCGAGCGGACCGGCATCCGGCGAGTCTGCATCCGGCGAGCCGGCATCCGGCGAGCCGGCATCCGGCGAGCCTGCACCCGGCGAACCTGCACCCGGCGGGCCGGCGCGCGGCGGCCACTAGAGAACCGGCAGGTAGCGATCGCGCTCGTACTCACTGACCTGGACCCGGTAGTCCTCCCATTCGGCGCGCTTGTTGCGCAGGAAGAAGTCGAACACATGCTCCCCGAGCGTCTCCGCGACCAGCTCGCTGCGCTCCATCAGCCCGATCGCCTCGGCCAGGTTCTGCGGTAGCGGCTGGATGCCCAACGCGCGCCGCTCGGAGTCGGTGAGCGCCCACACGTCATCCTCCGCACCTGGCGGCAGCTCGTACCCCTCCTGCACCCCGCGCAGCCCGGCGGCCAGGATCAGCGCGAACGCGAGGTAGGGATTGCAGGCGGAGTCCAGCGAACGCAGCTCGACCCGGGTGGCCTGGCCCTTCGCCGGCTTGTACATCGGCACCCGGACCAGCGCGGACCGGTTGT
>JAKEEW010000888.1 GCA_022616375.1 Sporichthyaceae bacterium | reverse complement strand
GGTCTTCCAGCAGCTTCCCGGCGGCGCGCCACAGCCCGACGTGCCCTTGGCCCTGCGGCACGACGCACCCGCCGGCGCCGATGAGCGAGGGAAGGTTGTCGACGTCGAGGGCCACTACCGGAGTCCCAACGGCCATCGCCTCCAAGGCGACCAGCCCGAACGTCTCCGCCAGCGACGGGACGATGACGACCGACGCTCCGGCGAGCCAGGCCGGCATCTGGTGCCAGGGCAGGCCGCGCCGGATCGACGCACCGCACCGCTCGGCGAGCGCCCGGCAGGCGTCGAGCAAATGCCGTTGACTTCCTGGCCCGGCCTCAAACCCGGCCGCCTGAAGGGCCACCTCCACGCCCTGGACGAGCCGGCAACCGTCGGCCGCCGCGAGCAGGTCCTCGACGCCTTTCTCCGGCCCGAGCCGGGCCAACACCCGGATCGGGCCGTGCTCGCGCAGCCACCGACGCCGAGTCATCGACGGCGCGGGCTCGTCGACGAGCAGCGCGTTGGGCACCACCCGCCACCGCGATGTGTCGTACCCGCGCCTGGCCGCCCGCTGCAGCACGATCGGGGAGGGTGCGATGACCATCTCGGCGCGCCGCAGGGCGGCTGCCATGTCGATGTCGTGGCCGACCACATGGGTGGCCAGGACCCGCCGCGTCGTTCCGCCGGTCGGCATCACCCGGCCCAGGCCCCACAGCCCGTCGACATACACGGCTACGTCCACTCTGTGCTGCGCGAAGATGGACAGCAGCTCGTCCGGTAGCCGTTGCCCGGCGGAGTCGATCGCCGAGCGCAGCTCGTCGTCCCCGCACGGCATGGGGATGGTCAGCGCATCGAGGGTGATGACCGGCGTACCGGCGTAGCTGGCCGGCGCGGCACGATCCGCGGTGATGATGATCGCACGGTGCCCGGCTGCGGCATGGCCTACCGCGGACGCTGCCACGGCCCGTTCCATCCCGGCCGGGGCGTCGGGCCGCCAGGACACCAGGATGAACGCCACCGTGGTCATGTCGGCTGCACCACAGCGGGCACCGGCAGGTCCTCCACCACCGACGTACCGGGTGGCACCGGCTCCCATGGGAAGCGCACCCAGTCATCCACGGTCCACAGCCACAGGTCGGGATCGGTCGTGGCGCCGACGTTGCGGCACAGCACCACGGTGCGAACGAGCGTGGTTGGGGCAAGATGGGACGCCAGCGCGGGCCGCAGCGCGTCGACCGTGGCGCCGGTGCCGTAGATGTCATCGACGAGCAGCACCTGCCCGCCGAGCAGATCCCCGTTGAGCGCCGTCGACAACGGCC
>JAKEEW010000158.1 GCA_022616375.1 Sporichthyaceae bacterium | reverse complement strand
TTCCGAGACATGGACCGCCCCGATTGGGCTAGCCGCTCGTCACACCCGTACCACGAATGCACTCACGCCACGTGGCATATCGCCGCGCGTGGCGGACTTCGTCACTCGATCAGACGCGCAGATACTTCCGCAGCGTGATGAACGACGCAACCACCGACATAGCGGTACCAAAGATCAGCAATACCCACATCGTGCTGATCACGGCTTCCCAGCCGATGAACGGGGTCAGGCTGAAGTTCGGTTGCAGATGCCGGTCGATGCCGATGACTTTGGCCAGCATCACCATGAACGAGGCCAGCCCGGCGCCGATCAGCCCGGCCACCGCACCCTCGAGCAGGAACGGGAGCTGGATGTAGAAGTTCGAGGCGCCGACCAGCCGCATGATCCCGGTCTCCCGGCGCCGGCTGAACGCGGCGACCCGCATCGTGTTACCGATCAGCAGCACTGCGACGAACAGCATGACCACGGCCATGCCCAGCGCACCGGTCTGCAGGGCGCCGAGCACGGTAAAGAACGGTTTGAGGATCTTGCGTTGGTCCTCGACCGTGGCGACGCCGGGGCGACCGTCGAACTGGCCGGCCACCTCCTCGTAGCGCCGCGGGTCGATGAGCTTGACCCGGAACGACTCCTGCAACTGCTCGGGCACCAGGAACTCGGCGATCGGCGAGTCCTTGAACTGGGCGAGCGCGTTCTCGTAGGCCGCCTGCTGGGTCTCGAAGAAGACGTCGCTGACCAGCGTGCCCTTGAGGGTGTCCAGGTCCTCGCGGATCAGAACCTTCTGGTCCGGGGTCACCGCACCGGTGCAGGACAGGCTTTGCGGCGAGTTGTCGTTACACAGGAAGATCGAGACCTCGATCTTGTCGAACCAGAAGTCCTTCATCTGGTTGACCTGCGCGCGGATTAGCAGGGCGAGACCGAACAAGGTCAGCGAGACCGCGACACTGACGATCACCGCGACGGTCATCGTCAGGTTGCGGCGCAGACCGATGCCGATTTCCTGCAGTACAAAACGGATACGCATGTCGTCCTAGCTCTTCGTTGCTCTCAGGCCTGGGTCCGGACTTCGCGGGCCGCCTAGTGGCGGTACCCGTAGACGCCGCGGTCCTGGTCGCGGACCAGCTCACCGAACTCCAGCTCGATGACGCGCTTACGCATCTGGTCGACGATGCCCTGGTCGTGCGTGGCCATGATCACGGTGGTGCCGGTCCGGTTGATCCGGTCCAGCAGTTTCATGATCCCGACGCTCGTGGCCGGGTCGAGGTTTCCGGTCGGCTCGTCCGCGATGAGCAGCACCGGCTGGTTGGCGAACGCGCGGGCCACTGCGACCCGCTGCTGCTCACCGCCGGACAGCTCGTTGGGCAGCCGATCCTCCTTGCCCTCCAGACCAACCAGCTCGAGCACGCCCGGCACCACCCGCCGGATCACGCTGCGCGGCTTGCCGATCACCTCGAGGGCGAACGCGACATTCTGGTAGACGGTCTTGTTCGGCAACAGCCGGAAGTCCTGGAACACGGTGCCGATCTGGCGCCGCCAGTGCGGGATCTTCCAGTTGGACAGCCGGCCGAGGTCCTTGCCGGCGACGTGGATCCGCCCGGCGGACGGCTTCTCCTCCTTGAGCACAAGCCGCAGGAAGGTGGACTTCCCGGAGCCTGACTGCCCGATGAGGAAGACGAACTCACCCCGTTCGATCTCCAAAGAGACCTCGCGCAGCGCTGGTCGCTGCTGGGTGGCGTACAGCTTGCTGACGTTCTCGAACCGAATCACTAGGGCATCACATGGCCGGGTCGGGGGTAAGTTACCGCCTCCAGACCCTAGTAGGTCCGCTTGGCGATCAGCACCCGAAGGCGCAGCGGGGGTGGCCAGTGGAAGAGTCTACGAGGGTACGGTGGTAACCGGGCACTGGTTGACGGAGTGCCGATTTGGATCATTATGGGTACCACGGCGCGGTGTGCGACCCCACGGCGACGACGAGGGACAGGAGAGACCATGAGCTGCGAGCACCTCGTGTGCGCCAACTGCTCCGGTCCGGTCGCGGAGGCCCGCTGCCCGGTGTGCCGTGCCAGCAAGGCCGAGGTCCACGGCCCATGGGCGCACCTGACCGGCTATTACGCGATCTTGGTCGGTGCGGTCGCGGTGATGCTGGTGCTGTTCGTGCTGCTGGTCACCGGCCGGGCGTTCGCCACCGCCGGCTGAGGCTGCTCCTTCGCGATTCGCGGCGCCGGCGCTGCGCTACGCGCTCGCGGTCGAGTTGGCGAGCCGGCGCCGCCACCTGATCGCGGCCTCGATGAACTCGTCGATCTCCCCATCCAGCACCGACGCGGTGTTTCCGGTCTCCACCTCGGTCCGCAGGTCTTTGACCATCTGGTAGGGATGCAGCACGTAGGAGCGCATCTGGTTGCCCCAGGACCCGGACGAGTCGCCCTTGAGCGCGTCCATCTTGGCCTGCTCCTCCTGCCGGCGCCGCTCCAGCAGCTTGGCCTGCAGGACCTCCATCGCCCGCGCCTTGTTCTGCAGCTGGGAGCGCTCGTTCTGGCAGGACACCACGATCCCGGTGGGCAGGTGGGTGATCCGCACCGCGGAGTCGGTCGTGTTCACGCCTTGCCCGCCCGGCCCGGACGAGCGATAGACGTCGATGCGCAGGTCGTCCTCGGGAATGTCGACGTGATCGGAGCTCTCCACCACCGGGAGCACTTCGACCCCGGCGAACGAGGTCTGCCGGCGGCCCTGGTTGTCGTACGGCGAGATCCGCACCATGCGGTGGGTGCCCTGCTCGACCGAGAGCGTGCCGTAGGCGTACGGCGCCTTGACCGAGAACGTGGCGGACTTGATGCCCGCTTCCTCCGCATATGAGGTGTCGTAGATCTCGGTCGGGAAGCCGTGCCGCTCGGCCCAGCGTAGGTACATCCGCAGCAGCAGGTTGGCGAAGTCGGACGCATCCGAACCGCCGGCCTCGGCCCGGATCGTGATCAGGGCCTCCCGGGCGTCGTACTCCCCGGACAGCAGCGTGCGCACCTCGAGCTCGCCGATCGCCTTGCCCAGCGCGCTCAGCTCGGTCCTGACCTCGGCCTTGGCCCCGGCGTCGTCCTCGGACTCGGCCAGATCCAGCAGGACGCCGACATCGTTGAGCCGGGCCCGCAGACCTTCCAGCCTGGCGATCTCACCCTGGACGTAGGAAAGCCGGCTGGTGATCTTCTGCGCCTTCTCCGGGTCGTCCCACAGATCGGGCGCGGCGGCCATCTCGTTGAGCTCGGCTACCTCGGTCCGCATCTTGTCCACGTCAAGGACCGCCTCGATGGAGGTCAGGGTCGCATCGAGGGTCTTCAACTCTTCAGCGGGTTCAGCGGCAGCCACTTCGCCAGGGTACGCGAGCGACCTGGTCAGCGCCGGTCAACCGCGAGCTGGCGCGACCGCGAGCGAGACGGTAGTGATCGTTATGCCGTCTTCGTACCGGTCGGTGACTGCGCCGACCAGGGGTAGGGCAACCGTGGCGACGAACGTGACGCTGACCACCCGCCCATCCGTCTCGACCCGATAGTCGAACCGATCGAACCGTTCGGCGAGCCGGTTCCTGGCGACGTAGTCGGCCACGGCTGCCTCGGCGCCTGCCGCGGAGATCGGCAGGTGCTCGCCGGCCCCGCTCGCATAGAACGCGGCCTCGTCGAGCTGGTTGGCTGCGAAGATCGCAGCGCCGTCCGCGGCGGAGGCCAACGAACGCTGGTACAGAAACGCGCGGGACGCGGTGATGACGACCGACACCAGCACGGCCAGCACGAGGACGAACCCGATCACCAGCAGCGCGAGCTGGCCCGAGTCGTCTGGTCGCCCCGGGTCGCCGCCGCCCGGCTGGCGCGGCTCGGACGGGCCAGTCACCGAGAACCCGCCCGGTACACGTCGACGAGCTCCTCGTGCACGCCGTGCACCGCGATCGATGCCGGAGCCCGGCCGGCGAACACGGCCGGTGTCAGCGGGAGCGGCACCTCGGTGTCGAGCCTGATCAGCACCTGGTTGCCGGGCCGAAGGCACCCGGCCGGCCCGTCCATGCCGCACTCGATACGCAGCTGACCCGGCCGGAGCTCGAGCCCGTGATCGCGTAGCGCCAGCCAGGCCGCTGCGTAGGCGCGGGCGTGCGCGTCCGCCGGCCGGTCGGTGGTGACAAATGCGCGGCCAGCCTCTCGAGCCGCTTGGGTCACCGCGTATCCGGCTCGTTGGACCTCGAACACAACCAGCACCACGTACACCAGCGGAACCATGAGCAGGATCGCCAGGTAGCAGAACTCGATGATCGCGCTGCCGTCGTCGCGACCTGGGACCCGGCAACGCGTCGCCGCGATCACGGCCCGAGCGCCTTCTCGTCCAGCGCATGACCACTCACCACCAGCACCCCGTCCGGTCCGATCGGACCAAGCAGCGGCAACGGTGCCCGAACCTCGACCTCGACGACCGGAACGCCATCCACGTCGGTGGCGCTAGCTCGTACGGCGCCGGTGAACCGCTCGCCGAGGGCGGTCCGAATGAGCTGCCTGGCCCGCTCGGCGCCCTGCTCAGGGGTACGGTCCGCGAGCGCGCCGTATCTGGCGCCTTCGGCTGCGCTGGCCACCAGGGTGTTTCGCACGTGCAACGCGAGCGCGAGCTGCACGATGCCGAGGAACAGCACCACCAGCAGGATCGTGACCAGCACGAACTCGACCAGCACGGCGCCGGACTCAGGCGGGCCGGCCGGCAATCGGGCGGTCACCGGGCGCTGCCTACGGACCGACCACACTGTCGAGCGCCTGCTCCAACATGCTGGTCAGCCGCGGCCCGGCCACCGCCCACAACACGGTCACCAGCCCGGCGGTCATCACCGCGATCAGTACCCAGCCGGGCACGTCGCCGCGGTCGGCCCGACAATGCTGGTACCTGCTCCGCCGCCACCGACGCCAGCGGCGCAAGGCCGGCCGGGCGCGGCTCCGAACGATCGAACGTACAGTCATCGGTGCTCCAGATCTGATCAAGGAGTGCTGAAGGTGAACCCGTAGAACCCGGGAAACAGGGCGAACACGACGGTGATTGGGAGGATGAGGAAGACCACGGGAAGCAACATCGCGATCTCTCGCCGTCCGCCGGCCTCGAGCAGGACCCGTTTGGCCGCCGCCCGGGCGTCGGCGGCCTGGGCGCGCAACACCTCGGCGAGTGGAGTTCCCCGCTCGATCGCGATGATCACTCCGTCGATGAACCGGGAGATCGGCGGCAGTGACGTACGTTCCGACAGGCGCGCGAACGCCTCGGTGAGCGGCAAGCCGCTTCGGGTGTCGTCAAGGACCCGGCGCAACTCGCCGGCCAGCTCGCCGTGGCTGGATCCGGTGACGCGTTCGAGCGATCCCAGCGGCCCTTCACCGGCCGAGACCGCGAGCGCAAGCAGCTCGGCGATGGTTGGAAACTCGGCCAGCAGTTGAGCCTCGCGTCGCCGGGCAGAGCGGCTCAGCGCGGCATCCCGCGCAATGACCCCGGCGGCTGCGGCGGTCAAGCAGAACCCGACCAGTGCGGCCGGCGACGCGGCCTTGCCTGCGGCGAGCAGGGCGACTGACGTGCCCACCGCGACGACCAGCCCAGCGCCGCCCCAGATCACCTGCTCGACCCTGAACCGATCAACCGCGGGCTCTCGACCGGCGGCGAGAAGCCGTCGTCGCACCGGCCCGGCCGCACCAAGCCAGCGCTCCAACCGCACCGCGGCGCGCTGAGCGACCGGCCACAGGACCCGCTCCAAGGTTGGGAACGGCGTGCGAGCCTCGGCTTCGGCGAGGAGCCTCGACGGGGCCGCGGCATCGCGCAGATACGGACTTAGCCGGTCGATGAGCTTCGGTCGCCGTAGCGGCGGCAGCCGGGAGACCGCCAACGCGAGGCCTGCGCCGCCGATCAGCCCGACCATCGCCCCGTAGGCCGCCGCGCTCATCGCAGCACCCGTTCCTCGCGGGGCAGCCGGGCGATCCGCAGCATCAGCCGATACGCCACGACACACAACCCACCGCCGCAAGCGAGCACGACCAAGCCGCTGGCCGAGTTGTAGGCCCGCACGGCTTCCGGGCGCACCGACAGCAGAGCCAGAGTCAACCACGGTGCCGCCACTGCCAGCCGCGCTGCGTTGATCGTCCAGGTCTGCCGGCTCTCCAGCTCGGCCCGGGTGCGCACCTCCTCGCGAAGGAAGGCGGACAGTGTCCGCAGCAACCGGCCAAGCTCGGAGCCGCCGACCTCCCTGGCCAGCCGCAGCGACTCGACGATCCGATCGCCGGTCGGATCCGCCAGCGCCGCCTTGAGCCGATCAAGACAGTCACCGAACCGGCCGGTCGCCCGATAGTCCTCGCCGAACTGCCGGAACGGCGGGCGTAACGCAGCCGGACCGCGGCCGCCGAGCTGGCTGAGTGCCTCGGGCAGCGACATCCCGGCGCGGACCGCCGAGGCCAGGTTGTCCACGATGTCCGGCCAGAGCTCGCGCAGCTCGTGCTGTCGCCGGCGCCAGCGAGACCGCACCGCCGCCCACGGTCCGTAGCCGGCGATGACGCCGAACGCGAGCGCGATCGGGACCGCCCGAGACAGCGCCAGCATGACCAGAGCGGTGCAGCCGGCGATCGCAATCGACGACAGCATCAGACCGCCGGGCCGAAGCCCAGGCAGGCCGGCCTGCGCGACCATCTCGTCGAACCGGGTTCGCAACGTGCGGTGGCCGGGCCGCCGTTGCCTCGGCCAGCGGGAGGTCCAGATCAGGAGCATGCCCAGCCCGAACATCGCGCCGATCAAGGCACCCATGAGATCTCCCTTGGTGCGCTCTGGTGGCCCTGACTCGTCGAACGCATCAGCTCACCGCGCCCAGCAGGTCGACCAGGTCATATCCGGCCCGGGCGAATCGATCCGGATGCGGCGGATATCCCTCGGCACGCACCAGCCGGTCATCGCGCCAGGTGAACACGTCTTCGGCCTCGATGACGCCACGCTCGCTACGACCGGGCACGGCCACAATCTCGTGGACCCGACGCCGCCCATCCGCCCCCGCAGCCAGGTGAACGACCAGATCGAAACAGGTCGCCACCAACGGCACGAGGAAGGCATGGGAGACGTTCTCCGCGGCCAGCAGCGGGAGCGTGCACATCTTCCCGATCGCTTCGCGGGCGCTGTTCGCGTGCACCGTGCACATTCCTGGGATTCCGCAATTCAGGGCGAGCAGCAGGTCGAGACATTCCTCATGTCGCACCTCGCCGACGATGATCCGTTGCGGCCGCATCCGCAGCGCTTCCCGGACCAGCCGGCGCAGCCTGACCTCACCGGCACCGTCCAGGTTCGGTTGTCTGGTCTGCAGCCCGACCAGGTCGACGGCCGGCAGCTGCAGCTCGAAGACCTCCTCGCACGTGATGACCCGTTCACGCGCCGGGATCGCTGCGCCCAAGCAGTTCAGCAGGGTCGTCTTGCCGGCTTGGGTGCCGCCTGAGACCAGAATGTTCAGCCCGGACACGACCGCGGCGTCCAGGAATCGTGCGGTCGCCGCGGTCAGTGTCCCGAGCTCGACCAGCTGGTCGAGGCTGGCGGCACGGATGATGAACTTCCGGATGTTCACTGCCCAGCAGGCTCGGGTGATGTCCGGGATGACCACGTGCAGCCGGCTTCCGTCGGGGAGCATCGCGTCAACCCACGGCGTGCTGAGATCGACCCGCCGACCGGACGGTTTGAGCATGCGCTCGACGAGGTCTCGAACATCCGAGGCAGACAGGATGGTCGTGGTCAGCTCGCTGCGTCCGGCCCGCGCGACGAAGATTCGACCCGGCTCATTGATCCAGACCTCTTCGATCGTCGGATCGTCGAGGTATCGCTGCAACGGCCCGTAACCGGCGACCGAGTCGAAGACGTCCCTGGCGAGTTGGCCCGGATCCGGCAACGGTGGCAGTCCACCGGCAAGGCTTCGCTCGTCATAGTGCGCGAGCACCTCGGCGACCAAGCCGCGCACCGCATCGGGGTCGGCGGACGGATCAACGCCTCGCCGCCTGACTAGCTCACGAACCTCGTCCTCGATGAGATCGAGCGCGCTCAACTCCCAAACCTTGTCACGGCCCCGGCCACGTTTCGCCAGCCCCGATGGCGATCTCTGGGTGGACACGGTAGCGATCAGCACGGCAGTAGCTACGGGATCAGAACAGCTGGTGTACTAACTAGTTGTGACCGGCCGACTCCGGAGTGCAACCAGCCGGCTGACGCATAGACCGTGGATGCGCGTTCCACGGTCAGCTTCAGTGGCGGGCACTCCGCCGTCGGTCGCGAGGCGGTGAGAGTCAGGCTGCACCTTGCTTCAGCGAGGGGAGCAGAGCCGTCGACCGAAACCAGCCGCAGCACGGTGTCCAGGACAACTGGCTGGACCGGCGGCTGAGCACCCGCTGTCGCAGAGATCAGACTCGCGGTCAGCCGAGCGACAACGACTCCGCTGGCATCGGCTCGAAGGCAGGGTCGGATACGCGACTCCGCTGTGGCCGAGCGGCTGACCGACCCTGCCGCACAGAGCCAGCCGGTTGGCGCCTGGTATGTCACCCCGGAAGGCCGCTCCGGCTGAACAGACCGAGTGCCATCAATCGCCTCGGCAACTGGCGACCCGCGGTAACCGAACACCGCGATCGCGAACGCGGCAAACGCGCAGGCAACGGTGGCGACCGTGGCCCACCGGCTGCGCCGGCGGTATCTGCGCCAGGCCACTGCGCCAACCTCCACCGCCGGTCGCTGCCTTTCGGCCGTCCGTCCGGTGTCCAAGACGGTGGGACTGCTGTCGCCCGGATACTGCTCGACAAGCGATCCACCGGGGTCTGGGCCGGTCCGCAGGCTGTCGGCGTCCTTCTCGCTCCACGATATGGCAAGGTCATTCGAGCAAGCCAGCCCGGCCAGCTGCATACCTCGATCTGTGCCGAGGCCCGCATCCGACTCGGCAAGTCGAGCCGCCAACGTGCGCGCTGCCGGCCGCCGCCTCGGATCGGTCTGCAGCGCGCCGAGCACAGCATCGGCCAGCTCAGCCAGTCCAGGCGTGCCGTCAGCGGCAGCCAGGAGCCGGGCTCGATCCTGCCTGCCGGGCGAAGGTCTGTTGGGAAGCGTGCCGACCCATGCCTCGTACAGCACGAGCCCCAAAGCGAAGACATCCGCCGCCGGCGTCGGCGCGTGACCTCGTCGACGCTCCGGCGCCAGATACTCGGGGGTGCCACCGGCAGGCTGTTCAGAGACGGAAAGCATTCTCGCCACGCCGAAGTCGGCGAGGCGGACTCCGTCGACACCGACCAGGATATTTTCTGGCTTCAAGTCGGCGTGCACGATCCCGGACGCATGCACCGTGGCGAGCCCCGCGGCCAGCTGCGCTCCGATCACGCGAACCTCAACACCGGCAAGCGGACCCGTCCGGGCAATCAACGATCGGAGCGAAGGTCCACGGATCAGATCCATGATGAGCGCGAGGTCGCCACCCTCCACCACGACATCGCGGATCGCTACGAGATGCGGATGATCTACCAAGCGGAGTAGCTCGGCCTCGGCGACGAAGCGGGCAAGCATGCCGGGCTGTTTAGCCAGCTCGGCATGCAGCACCTTGACGGCCACCGATCGCCCGCTCGCCTGATCGACCGCCAGCCATACGACTCCGCAACTGCCTTGCCCGACAACGCTGTCCAGCAGGTATCGGCTGCCCAGCGGCCGACCCGCCGGTCGGTGGCTGCTAGACATCGTCAGCCCCGAAACGAGGACGCGATAGCGGTCTCGCTGTGCGCATACGCCTGGCCGGCGCGGCCCAGCAGGACGCTTATCCCCTGCAGGGCGTGGTTCAAGTCACCGGCGGCGCGCTGCCACTGATCCCACATCGCGATGAATTGACCGGCGGCCGGCCCGGCCCAGTCGCCGCCCGCCAGCGGGGCGATCCGGGCACGCAGTGTGCCCAGGCCCTGCTCGATGGCGCTGGCCTGCGCAGAAACGGCGGCCGCCAGGCTCTGCAGCTGCTCGGGTGAGACCCGGATGTTGCCCGACATCGCGCGAGACCTCCTCTCGCTCGCCCCCGTGGCGAGCCGCTCACGACGCTGGATGAGCGTTGCGTGCAGTCGCTGACGATAGCTGCGATTCGGACAACCCGGATTCGTTGTCCACACCCCCGGTTTTGTCCACAGATCTTGGTCGCCCAGCTGACAGTGACCGGCCGGCTGGGCACGCTCGCCCTGACCGAGCCGGGAGACGGAGGTGCTGCAGTGGAGCTTCGGTTGACCGTCGCCGGGCCCGCTGGCTCGCGCGACGTTCGCATCTCCACCAGCTCGGTCCTGCCATTCGACACTGTGCGACAGAGCTTGGCCGTCGTTGCCGGGCTCGAGTCCCAAACGCGCTGGCAGGCCAACGGCCTCGATGTTGGCGCCGACGCCCAACTTGGTGAGCCGCCCCTGATCGAAGGCGTAGTGCTGTCGGCAACCACCCCCGAATCGCAACCGCCGCCGCCCTGCAGGTCAGGAGACGAAACCGGAGTCGAGCTGCGGGTCGTGTCCGGGCCCAACTCGGGCCTGATCTACCAGCTTGGTGCCTCGGACCTGGTCATCGGCCGGAGCAGCGGCGCGGACCTGCGGCTGGCGGATCAGGCGGTTTCGCGGCGGCATGCCGTGATCAGCTGGCGGGGACTCGAGGTCCGGGTCCGGGATCTCGGATCGTCCACCGGCACGACGCTGGATGACCAGCCAGTCGGTCCTGATCCGGTGCCGTTGCAGCTGGGAACACGGTTGAGAGTCGGCGCCTCCGTGCTCGTGCTCGCCGATTCCACCGAGCCGTCCGCAGCCAGCGAGCTCGATCGAGCTGGCGGAATCGCCGTGAATCTGCCCCCGCGCATCAAAGCGTCCGAGTCCACGTCAGAGGTCGTCCTCCCACCAGCCCCGCCGACACACGACGGCGGCCGTTTCCCGTGGCTCCCGGTGGCTGTTCCGCTAATGCTCAGCGTTGCCCTGGTTGGGCAGTTCGGCGCACAGCTGTTGGCATTTACCGCGCTATCCACTGGCGTTGTGGCCCTCACTAGTGCCAATGAGCGCATGGGGCGCCGCCGAGCCAGGCGCCGAGCGGCCGCGGACTACCGCCGTGCGCTTGCCGACAGCGACGAGCAGATCGCCGCCGCCGCCGCTGTAGACGCTGCCCGGCAACGGAACGAGGCCCCGGATGCGGCCAACCTGCTCCGCATCGCCCTTGGACCATCCCGGCGGCTGTGGGAACGAGCGCCCGATGATCTTGGCGCCCTGCGGCTCCGGGCTGGGACCGCCGATCTGCCTGCAAGGATCGGGATCCGGCGGGCCGGCGGGCCGGCCGGCCAGATTGATCCACCAGCCGTTCCGGACGTGCCGGTCACGCTGTCCCTGCGCGACGCAGGCGTGATCGGGCTTGCCGGGGATCGATCCACCATGCTCGGAGTGGCACGATTTCTGGTTGCTCAGATCGCGGGTATGCACAGTCCGCACGACGTCCGCCTGGTCGTCATCTCGGCCGACCCGGCCGGCGCGGACTGGCACTGGGCCCGATGGCTGCCCCACCTTCGACCGGTCAGCGAGGATTGCCACCGCTTGGTTGGCTTGGGCTCGGCTCAGGCGAGCACCCGACTCGGCGAGCTTCGTGCCTTGGTGGAGCTGCGATCAGCATCGACGGGCGTGAACGGAATGCCGGAGCTGTCCAGGCACCTGCCTGTCGTGGTTCTCATCTGTGATGGGCCACGTCACCTCAGATCCGTGCCCGGACTGGTTGAGGTCCTGCGCCACGGCCCCGACTGTGCGGTGTACACGATCTGCCTTTCGGCAACACCGGCTGAGCTCCCGACTGAGGCGGGCGGCACCGTAATCCTGGGTGCTGGCCATCCGCCCCGAGTTCGAGTTGCCACACGGTCCAGCCGAACTGCGCAAACCGCGATCGCTGAGCTGGTGACGCCCGCCTGGGCGGAACGCTTCGCCCGGGCGCTTGCGCCGCTGCGCGACCTGACCCCCGACCCCGCCACCGAGATCCCGCACCCGATCCGGACACTCGATCTGCTCGACATGGATCGGCCGTCAACCGCGTCGATCGCCAGCCGCTGGCGAGATAGGCCTTCGACGACGGCCGTGCTACTCGGCGCCGGTGAGAACGGCGCATTCCAAGTCGATCTCGCCAGCGATGGACCACACGCCCTGGTCGCGGGCACCACCGGGGCCGGCAAGTCCGAGCTGCTCCGAGCCTGGGTGGCCAGCCTGGCCGCGGCGAACCGTCCGGACCAGCTCGGGTTCGTCCTCGTCGACTACAAGGGCGGCGCAGCCTTTGCCGAGTGTGCCGAGCTGCCGCATGTCCTCGGCTTGGTCACCGACCTAGACGGAGGTCTCGCCCAGAGGGCACTTACCTCATTGCGCGCTGAGCTGGTCCGCCGCGAACGGGTGCTTCGCGAGGCCGGAACGGTCGATCTCGACGGCTATCTGCAGTCCCGAC
>JAKEEW010000887.1 GCA_022616375.1 Sporichthyaceae bacterium | reverse complement strand
GAACTCGTCCTTGGCCCTGACCGTCACCAGGGCTACGCTGCCGCCGGTGCTCGCCGCGATGCTGGCCGGAGCGGCCGACACCGTGCTGCGCGATGCACTGAGCGGTCCGGGCCGGCCGGTCGCGGAGAAGACCACCGGATTCCCCATCACCCCGCTGCCCTCGGCTCGAGCCTGCAAGGTGTTGGACCCAGCGGTCGTGCCCAGACGCCATTCGCCCACGGCCGCGGATCCATCGTCTCCCGTGATCGCGGCGCCGCCGGCGACGGACCCACCGCCCGAGGCCACCGTGAACGTGACCGCCACTCCTCCGACCAGGTTGCCGTCGGCGTCCCGGACCACGACGGCGGGAGCCACCGGCACCGCGCTCCCGACGGTCGCGCTCTGGTTCCCTCCGGCGGCCGCGGCAATCGACGCCGCCGTGCCGACCCCGATCGCGATCGGCGGAGAGGTCACGGGGGTGAAGCCCTCGGCGGCGAAGATCAGGGTCCGCACTCCGGGCGTGCCCCGAATCATGAGACCGGTGAACGTCACTCGTCCCGAGCCATCGCTGATCGCCGTGGTCTCGCCCGACAGGGTACCTCCGCCGGATGCGATCTGGACGGTCACCGCGATGTCACCGCGCGCGATGGGATCTCCGCCCGGTTCCTCCAACTGCAGCACCGGCTGCTGGGCGAGGGCGATGCCGGAGCTGCCGCTGGCGGACGGCTCCGTCAGCAGGGTGAGCCGGGCGGCGAGCGCGGTGGCCGTAAAGGTGACCGGGTCGTCGGCGAGACCGGAGGCGGTGGCGGTGGTGGTGGGATTCCCGGGTTGTGAGCCGAGCACCCGCTGGGTGGCAGCCTGCCCCGCAAGATCGGTGAGGACCGATGCCGGGCTCACCGACCCCCCACCGCCTGGGGTCCAGCTCACCTGCACTGCCGGGACCGGGTCGCCGAACCGATCGGTCACCCGCACCACCAGCGACTCGGGGAGCGGCAGCCCGATGGTCCCGTGTTGGCGATCGCCGCGGAGG
>JAKEEW010000886.1 GCA_022616375.1 Sporichthyaceae bacterium | reverse complement strand
TCGGCGGCCGGCAAGCGGGCTGCGCACCGTTCCCCCTCCAGCGCGACCGCAAACTCACCGCTGAGGCGGCCGGCCAGCATTCCGCCAGCGGCCAGAAAACCCAGCGGACGCCCGGAGAGCGCGATCCCGAGCGAGAGCGCGGTCACGCCTGCCGGACCCCCGAAATGCAGCAGGCCGGTCGCGAGACCGGCCCAGTAGGTGGCGGTGAAGAGGATCGCGGGCCGCGGTGGTTTCACCGCGGCCGGCGCGTTAGGCCGGCATCGACGGCTGTGGCCGTTTCCCGCACCGTGGCGCCATGGTGATCTTGCGCAGACCGTCCATCATCGCGACCTCGATCGCGGCCCGGCTCTGCTCTTTCTCCAGATTGACCTCGGTCACGACGGAGCCGGTGTTGGTCGCCACATAGCGTGCCGGAATCCGGTTGAGCGCGTAGACCAGGGCGTCTTCCCGGCAGATCTCGCACCCGCAGAAGTCGGGGAAATGCGGCCGCATCGCGTCGTAGGCCGCCGCGACGTGCTGTTCGACCAGGTTGTTGATCACAGGACCGCCAAGGCCGGTGCGACCACCGCGCCGGTGAAGGTGGAGCCGGTCGTGCCGGTGAGCCTGACCCGGTGATACTCCCCCACCGACTCGACGGGGAGATCGACCAGCACGAGATGATTGCCGCGGGTGCGCCCCAGCATGAGCTCGCCGCGCTTGGCCCGCCGCTCGACCAAGATCTCGTGGATCTCACCGATCCGGGCGAGACTCTTCCGCCTGGCGTGGCGGCGCACGGCCTCGATGAGCCGCTGGAGCCGCTCGGACGCCACCTCGTCCGTAACGTGGTCGTGGAGCCGTACGGCCGGCGTGCCATCCCGAACCGAGTACTTGAAGGTGTACGCGTCGTCGAAGTCGGCAGCGCCGACGAGGCTGAGCGTCTCCTGGAACTGGGCCTCGGTCTCACCGGGGAATCCGACGATGATGTCGGTGGAGAAGGTGAGGCCCGGCATCGCCGCTCTCAGCGCCGCGACGACCTCGAGGTATCGTTCCCGGGTGTAGCGGCGGAGCATCCGCTTCAGCACCGCGTTGGATCCACTCTGCACCGGCAGGTGTACGTGCTCGCATACGGGGGCGGTCCTGGCCATCGCCTCCACCACCCGCGGGGTGAAGTCGGTGGGATACGGACTGGTGAATCGGACCCGCCGGATACCTTCCACCGCGCCGACGGCGCGCAGCAGATCGGCGAAGTCGTGCTCACCGTCGTGGTACGAGTTGACCGTCTGGCCGAGCAGGGTGACTTCGCTGGTGCCCTGTTCCGCCAACTGCTGGACTTCCCGTGCCACATCGGCCAGACGGCGGCTCCGCTCGGGGCCCCGGGTCTTCGGTACGATACAGAAAGTGCAGCGATAGTCGCAGCCCCGCTGTACCGTGACGAACGCGGTCGGACCCTTCTCGCGCACCGGCGGGACGTCCTCGTAATGCTCCCAGGAGCGGAACTCGGTGTCGGTCAGGCGCTGCCCCGACTCGGCGAGGCCGATGAGGTGCCCCAGATTCCGGTACCCGTCGGGCCCGACCACGAGATCCACGCGCGGCACCCGCTCGAGCAGCGCAGGGCCGAGCCTTTGCGCCATGCAGCCCACGACGCCGAGCACTCCGCCGGCCCGCTTGTATCGCTGGAGCTCGCCCACCCGCCCGATCACCCGCTGCTCGGCGTTGTCGCGAACCGCGCAGGTGTTGACCAGCATGACGTCGGCGTCCGCGGGGAGCTCCGTGCGGACATAGCCCTCTCGGCCGAGCAGTCCGAACATCAGCTCGGAGTCCGCCACGTTCATCTGGCAGCCGTAGGTCTCGATGTAGAGGCGC
>JAKEEW010000157.1 GCA_022616375.1 Sporichthyaceae bacterium | reverse complement strand
GGCTCCGGCTCCGGCGAGCCTGGACTGCGGAACTCGGCGACCCCGGGGACAATCAGGATCGCGTAGGACGCGACCACCAGCACGATCGCGGCGGTGACGCCGATGGCCGGGATACCGACCGCGAGCGCCACCGCGGGTGCGGCGGCCAGCGCTACCGGCTCGAGCGCGAACGTGGTGACCTGCTCGAGCGACCAGACCCGGCCTTGCAGCTGCGGCGGGTAGGCCCGCTGCAGCGCGGTTACCCAGAACACCACGAACACCCCGACTCCGAGCCAGGCAATGAACTGGGCGAGTGCGAACACCGGCAGTGCCACCGGCACGGCCAGGCACCCTCCGGTGAGCGCGCTGGCCGCGATCCCGTGCATCGCGACCAGGCCCTCCCGGCGCACCCGCAACCTGGCGGCCAGGGTGGAGCCGCTGACCATGCCGGCGAACTGGGCGGTCACCAACCAGCCGTAGGCGCCGTCGCCGTACCGGTCCTGGGCGACGATCGGCAGCAGCACCCAGGTCGGCGCGAATGCGAACGCGACCTGGACCGTGCCCTGCAGGATGGTGACCCCGACCCACGGCTTGGCCAGCACCGCACGGATCCCGTCCCGGGCCTCGTGCAGCGTCGCCGCGAGTCCACCCGCGGTCTCGCCGCCCACTCTGGGCAGCCGGATCAGCACCAGCGTGCCGAGGCTGACCAGGAACGTGGCGGCGTCGATCAGCAGCGCGAACCGAGCGCTCTGAGCCGCCACCAGGGCACCGCCAAGTGCCGCGCCGACCGCGAGCCCGATCTGGTTGGTCGCGCTCTCCAGTGCGTTGGCCTGCTTGCGCAGCGGCTCGGCCACCAGCTGCGGGATCGCGGCTCGGTGCGCCGGCTGGAACAGCGCGGTGCCAATCCCGCTGGCCACCGCAAGCACGATCAACTGCGCGGGGGAGCCGGCCAGCAGCACGAAGCCGGCCGCGGCGAGTGCCCTGACCAGGTCGCCGGTGGCCATCACGGTGGTCCGGGAGTACCGGTCGGCCAGCACCCCGCCGGCCAGCAGCACGACCGCGGTGGCCAGCGCGTCGGCCGCCAGCACCAGGCCGAGCACCTGGCCGTCGTGCCGGTCGAGGATGAGCGAGGCGAGCGCGACGATCCGGATGCCGTTGCCCACGGTGCTGGTCGCCTGGCCGAGCCAGAACAGCCGGAACCGCCGGTCGGACAGGAGCGCGCGCATGACCGGCATCCTGCCTGGCCAGCCAGGCCGGACGCACCGGAATATCCGGACCGGACCGGCGGGTTAGGACCGGACCCGCGGGGTCAGCTGGGCGGGCGTTAGCTGGGCGGGCGTTAGCCGGGCGGGGCTAGCCGGGCGCGCGAAGCTTGTCCAGCAGCAGCGGGTCGATCTTGCCGGGGGACAGCCGCTCCTCGTAGTTCTCGATCCCGGCCCAGTCGCCGAGCGCCGTGTCGAGGTCGTCCCCGGTGTGCCCGCGCCTGGCCAGCAGGGTGCGGACCTCGTCGGCCAGATCACCGTCCAGCGGCACCAGGGTGGCCGGGTCGGGCTTGCCGAAGTACAGGTCGTGCAGGTCGAGCAGCCGGACCAGCTCGGGCACCGGGGCCGGATGGTCGTCGATCCGTAGGTCGACCAGCACATCGCTACCGCCGCCGTAGCCGCCGTCCGGCGTGACCACCAGCAATGCGGCACTCTGCCGGCCACGCCGATCCCCTCCGGCGGCGTCCCCGGCGGTGAGCGCGGCCAGCAACCGGCGAGCCAGCGGCTCGCCCGCGTCGGTGGCCAGCCAGGCCCGCTCCATCTCCGCCACCACGTCCGGGCCGGTCAGAATGTTGCCCTGGACCGCGTACCCCGGCCCGGCCGCGCCGCCGGCCCACGGGTGGCAGTCCGTGCCGGTGAACGTGGCCGCCGCGCCGGTGGCGTCGACGATCCCGGCCTGCCGGGTCTCCCGCCCGTCGTCGGCCGCGGTCAGTGCTTCCAGCGTCGCCTGCGCGCTCTGCCCGCTGCGCAGTAGGGCGATCCCGTCCGGCCGGTAGGCCAGGTTGGCGTAGGACTGGGTCGCGATCGCCCCGGTGCCGGCCTCGGCCGCCGGAACCGCGGCTCCGACGGCCAGAAACTTCGAGGCAACCGCCACTCCGAAGGCCTGTCCATCAGCGGATCGGCCAACGATGGAGAAGGTCATGGCCGGACGGTAGACGGATGCCCGCGTATCTGCCAGATGTGGCGTAACTCCGCCACCAGGCCGTTATCCGGCACGTTGCCGCGGTGCAACCCGGACGGCATCGCGGGGCCGATCCAAGTGGCTAGGGTTGGCCGCGACGCGTTCCGGCTCGGCGCCCCTCAGGCCCGGCCACCACACCCGGCAGGAGGACGAGGACATGCGGGTCGGGGTACTCACCGGCGGTGGCGACTGCCCAGGTCTCAACGCGGTCATCAGGGCCGTGGTGCGCAAGGGAGTCACCCAGCACGGCCTGGACTTCGTCGGGTTCCGCAACGGTTGGCGCGGTCCGCTCGAAGGCGAGACCGTGCCGCTTGACGTGCCGGCGGTCCGCGGCATCCTGCCGCGCGGTGGGACCATCCTCGGTTCCTCCCGGACCAACCCGTTCACGATCGAAGGCGGGGTGGAGCGGATCCGGGAGAACCTGGCCAAGTTCGAGGTGGACGTCCTGATCGCGATCGGCGGGGAGGACACCCTCGGGGTAGCGACCAAGCTCGGCGAGCTCGGTGTGCAGGTGGTCGGGGTGCCCAAGACGATCGACAACGACCTCAACGCCACCGACTACACGTTCGGCTTCGACACCGCGGTCAACATCGCGACCGAGGCGATCGACCGGCTGCACACCACGGCCGAGTCGCACCACCGCGCGGTCGTGGTCGAGGTGATGGGCCGGCACACCGGCTGGATCGCGCTGCACTCCGGGCTGGCCGGCGGGGCGAACGTGATCCTCATCCCTGAGGTGCCGTTCGACGTCGAGCAGGTCTGCGACTGGATCAGGTCGCGGTTCCGGACCAACTACTCCCCGATCGTGGTAGTCGCCGAGGGCGCGGTCCCGGCGGCCGGCACGATGGCGCTGGCCTCTGGCGAGGTGGACGCGTTCGGGCATGTCCGGCTCGGCGGGATCGGCAACCAGCTGGCCGGCGAGATCGAGACGCGCACCGGCGAAGAGGCCCGGGCCGTCGTGCTCGGCCACATCCAGCGCGGCGGCACCCCGACCGCGTTCGACCGCTGGCTGGCCACCAGGTTCGGCCTGCACGCGATCGACGCGGTGGCCGACCAGGCGTGGGGTGTCATGGTCGCGTTGCGCGGGACCGAGATCGTGCGGGTCCCGCTAGCCGACGCGACCACGACGCTGAAGACCGTGCCGCTGGAGAAGTACGAGGAAGCCAAGGTCTTCTTCGGCTAAACCCTGAGGTGGAGGTCGAGGGTTAAGGCTCGACGCTCAGAGGCCGGTCCGGGAAACCACGGGACCGTTAAGTCGATCAACGCTGACTTGGTGCCGGTATAAGTCCTGACATGTGACCCCGGCTCGGTTTCGATGATCGGCCTAACGGTCCCGCAGATGACTGCAGGACCAAGCGGACCGGTCACAACCTCGTCCGGTCATGGGCGGACGCCTTCATCGCCTCAGGAGGTGGGTGATTTACCCCTGGTGGGCGACGCTCCCGTCAAGTCGATCACCTTCACCGCTCCCCGGGGTGACTTGTCAGGACTTATCCTGACGCACCTGTGGTCTTGATCGACTTGACGGAGGCGTGACCGGGTGCCGGCTCAGCCGGCCGGACAACTACGCATGCGTTAAACCGATCAAGAGCGAGCGGTGCGTCGGCCAAACCGGCACAAGTAATGACAACCTGCTTCGCTTGATCGATTTAACGCGTGCGTGGTTGCCGAAACCGGGATCCCTACCGTTCTGATCGGGTACGTACCCCGAGAGATCGCGGCCGCCAGGCAGGCAATAGCCTGTGCCGTGTGAGCGTGGCTGAGCTCGGTTCCTGGAGGTCGCAGCCGGCTGCCCAGCAACCGGACTGGCCGGACCCGAACGTGCTGCACGAAACCCTCGCCGAGCTGGCCAGCCAGCCCCCGCTGGTGTTCGCCGGCGAGTGCGATCACCTCAAGAGCCGGATCGCCGCAGTCGCTCGCGGCGACGCGTTCCTGCTGCAAGGCGGTGACTGTGCGGAGACGTTCGCCGGCAGCAGCGCGGACGTAGTCCGCAACAAGATCAAGACGCTTTTGCAGATGGCGGTTGTGCTGACCTACGCAGCCAGCGTGCCGGTGGTGAAGATCGGCCGGATGGCCGGCCAGTTCGCCAAGCCGCGGTCCAACCCGACCGAGACCAGAGACGGGGTGACGCTGCCGGCCTACCGGGGCGATGCGGTCAACGGCTTCGAGTTCACCCGGGCCGCGCGCACTCATGACCCGCGCCGGCTGCTGCGCGCGTACCACTCATCGGCGAGCACGCTGAACCTCTGCCGCGCGTTCAGCACCGGCGGCTACGCCGACCTTCGCCTGGTGCACGCCTGGAACCAGGACTTCGTCAGCGGTAGCCGGGCCGGCGAGCGGTACGAGGCAGTAGCCCGCGAGATCGACCGGGCGCTGGCGTTCATGCATGCCTGCGGGGCCGACCCGGAGGAGTTCCATACCGTCGAGTTCTTCTCCAGCCACGAGGCGCTGATCCTGGACTACGAGGCGGCCCTGACCCGGATCGACTCCCGCACCGGGCGGTACTACGACGTGTCCGCGCACTTCCTCTGGATCGGGGAACGGACCCGTGCGATCGACGGCGCGCACGTCGAGTTCGCGGCCGGTATCCGCAACCCGATCGGGGTCAAGCTCGGCCCGACCACCACCGCGGACGAGGCGCTTGCGCTGGTCGACAAGCTCAACCCGGACCGGGAGCCCGGCCGGCTCACGTTCGTCACCCGGATGGGCGCCAAGCAGGTCAGGGACGTGCTGCCCGATCTGGTCGAGAAGGTGACCGCGACCGGCACGCCGATCGCCTGGGTATGCGACCCGATGCACGGCAACACGGTGGAGCTCAACGGCGGGGTGAAGACCCGCCGGTTCGACGACGTGATCGACGAGGTGCGCGGCTTCTTCGAGGTGCATCGCGCGCTGGGCACCCACCCGGGCGGAGTGCATATCGAGTTCACCGGCGACCACGTGACCGAGTGCGTGGGGGGCGGCGATGAGATCATCGAGACCGACCTGCACCAGCGCTACGAGACCTACTGCGACCCCCGGCTGAACCGGTCCCAGTCGCTGGACCTGGCGTTCCTGGTCGCCGAGATGTACCGGGAGCTGTAGCTGGTGCCAACGACCGACGGCGTGGTCGACCTGCGGTCGGACACGGTCACCCGACCTGGCCCCGACATGCGGGCCGCGATCGCGGCCGCCGAGGTCGGCGACGACGTCTACGGCGAGGATCCGACCGTTCGCGCGCTCGAGGAGACGGTCGCGGACCGGTTCGGCCGGCAGGCGGCCCTGTTCGTGCCGACCGGCACCATGGCCAACCAGATCGCGCTGCGGCTGACCTGCCCACCGGCCTCCGAGGTGCTGCTGGACGCGGACGCGCACCTGGTGACCTACGAAGGCGCCGCGGCGGCGCTGCTGTCCGGGATCCAGACCCGGACCATCGTCAACCCGCGCGGGCTACTCGACCCGGACCAGGTCGAGGCCCAGCTCCGGCCGATCACCTGGCACGTGGTGGCCACCCGGGCGGTCTCGGTGGAGAACACCCACAACCGTGGTGGCGGCGCGGTATATCCGATGCCGACTCTGCAGCGGCTGCGCGAACTGACCGCGGCCCGTGGGGTCGCGCTGCACTGCGACGGCGCCCGGATCTGGAACGCGCACGTTGCCACCGGCGTGCCGCTGCAGACCTACGGCGAGCTGTTCGACGTGATCTCGGTCTGCCTGTCCAAGGGCCTGGGCGCTCCGGTCGGCTCGCTGGTGATCTGCGACGCCGACCGCTACCAGGAGGCCCGCGAGTTCCGGCACCGGTTCGGCGGGGCCTGGCGGCAGGCCGGCATCCTGGCCGCGGCCGGGCTGTATGCGCTGCGCCACCACGTCGACCGGCTCGCCGATGACCACGACCGCGCCCAGCGGCTGGCCCGCGCGCTCGCCGAGGCGGTGCCCGGGGTGTGCGACCCGGCCGAGGTCGAAAGCAACATCGTGCTGCTCGACCTGCGTCCGGCCGGGGTCACTGGGGCCGAGCTGGAGGAGACCGCCAGAGCTGAGGGCGTGCTGGTGGCCGGGATGGGCGACGACACGGTCCGGCTGGTCACCCACCTGGACGTGGACGACGCCGGGTGCGCCAGGGCGATCGAGGTGCTGACCGCGGCGCTGGACAAGCGCTAGCCCGCTCCCGCCGGGCACCGCCCGCGCCACTCGATCATTACCTGTGATTTGCGCAGACAATTCGGGCAAACTAGGTGATCAATTGCGCATTCCGCAGGTAATGATCGGCAGCAGGGGATCGGCCGTTGCGGCCGGGATGGTGGTGGGTTAGTCGCCTGGCTGCTCGATCAGTTGCGCGATGTAGTGCTGCTCACCGAGCTTGGCCAGCAGTTCGAGCTGGGTCTCCAGGTAGTCGACGTGGTGCTCCTCGTCCTCCAGGATCGACTCGAACAGCCGAGCCGAGGTGACGTCGCCCTTGTCCCGCATGACCACGATGCCGCGCCGGAGCCGGTCGATGGCCGCGTGCTCGATCGCCATGTCCGCCTCGAACATCTCCTTGAGGTTGGTCCCGATGTTGATCGGGAACAGCCGCTGGTAGTTCGGCAGGCTCTCCAGGAACAAGATCCGGTCGGTGAGCGCCTCGGCGTGCCGCATCTCGTCGATCGACTCGGACTTGGTGTATTTCGCGAGCCTCGGATAGCCCCAGTTCTCCTGCATCTTGGCGTGCAGGAAGTACTGGTTGATCGCGGTCAGCTCGGCGGTGAGCTGCTCGTTGAGGAACTCGATGATCTCGGCGTCGCCTCGCATCGGGCGGCCTCCTCGGGTGCGGTCGGCGCAACTGGGCGGACGCGGTTGCCGGCCAGTGCACGAGTCGGCAGATCAGCCGCGTCGATCATCGCCCAACCTACCGACCGTGCGGCCACGCCTCGAAACCGGCGTCAGGCCCCCGCGTGTACCGGGAGCTTCGCACACCGAGCCCCGGCGACCGCGCAAAGCGCACGGAGTTTCTCGTGGCACATCCCACATCCGGTCCCGGCGCCGCAGCGGTAGCCGAGCTCCTCGACGGAGTCGGCCCCCTGGGCGATCTCGGCGTTGACCTCGTCGTCGGTCACACCGGCGCAGATGCAGACGTACATGGGTTCGGGCAGTCCCTGAGACTCACGGTTGCTTAGGTTCGCCTAACCTTACCTTGAGTTTTCTGCCCGTTCTGCACCGATGTGATGCACGTCACTGCGGGATGAGTTGGGGCGCACCGGCGCCCGCCGCCGTCGCACCCACCGCACCCGTCGCATCGGCCGGTACGGAGCCCGGCGCCGCAGCAGGATCCGCGGCGGGCGCCGTACCGGCCTTCGGCGAGCGCGGTTGATCCTCCAGGTGCGGCACCCGCCCGAGCAGCGGCGGCAGCAGCCGGACCGCTTGGGCCAGCGCCCGCAGATCGTCGTTGACCAGCGCCTGCGGCCCGTCGCACAGGGCGGTCTCCGGGGTCGGATGCACGTCGACGATGATCCCATCCGCGCCGGCCGCGATCGCCGCCTTGGACAGCGGCACCACCAGATCACGGCGCCCGCCGGCATGCGACGGATCGACCACGACCGGCAAGTGCGACAGCCCGTGCGCGATCGGGATGGCCGAGATGTCCAGGGTGTTGCGGGTGGCGGTCTCGAAGGTCCGGATGCCCCGCTCGCACAGCACGATGTCGAGGTTGCCGCGTTGCGCCACGTACTCGGCGGCCATCAGCCACTCCTCGACGGTCGCGCTCATCCCGCGCTTGAGCAGCACCGGGCGACCGGCCTCGCCGACCGCCTGGAGCAGCGCGAAGTTGGCCATGTTGCGAGTGCCGACCTGCAGCATGTCGGCGTACGAGGCGACCAGCTCGACGTCGTGCGCGTCGACCACCTCGGTCACCACCGGCAGCCCGGTCTCGGCCCGGACCTCGGCCAGGATCTCCAGCCCGGCCCGGCCCAGCCCCTGGAACGCGTAGGGGGAGGTGCGCGGCTTGAACGCGCCGCCGCGCAGCAGCACCGCACCGGCGGCCTTGGCCATCTGGGCCGCGGCCAGGGTCTGCTCGGCGGTCTCCACCGCACACGGCCCGGCGATCAAGGTGAACGAGTCCGGCCCGATCGGTACCCCGCCGACGTAGACCGTGCTCATCCGTGGGTGGTTCTGTCTGGACACCAGCTTGTAAGGCACCGAGACCCGCAGCACCTCGGTGACGCCGGGTAGGGCGCGCAGGTTCAACGACTGGAACTGCTCGACATCGCCGACCAGACCGATGATCGTCCGGCTGACCCCGCGGCTGACGAACGCCTCGCCGCCCGCTGCGTTGACCCGGTCAACGACGGCGTCGATCTGCGCCTCGTCCGCGTCGGTACTCATCACCACGACCATTGCTGCCGTCCTCTCGAAAGTGCCCCTGAAATGCGAAAACCCCGGGTCGTTGCGGACCCGGGGTGCTGGTGAGACGAGCGGTGATTAGCGCGTGCTGATCATGCCGCCCGCCCGGAGCCTGCCGGGCCGACCGCAATAAAAGAACCAGCGCGCCTGCTGCACGGCGGCAGTCTAGCCCGACAACGCGACACGTGGGTGCGGTCGAGGGGTCCGATCGGGTGTCTGTCAGGATGTCTCGGTGATGGATCAGACCGGTCCGGACGAACTCTCCGCTTCCGCCGCGGAACTGCCGCCTGGGCAGCACGAGGCTCGGGAGTGGCCCGTCTTGCATTACGGCCCGGTGCCCAGGTTCCGCCCGCAGAGCTGGGATCTTCGGGTATTCGGGGCGACCGAAGCGGGCGCCGATCATCGCTGGACCTGGGACGCGTTCTGCCAGCTGCCTCGGGTCAGCGTGGACGCCGATCTGCACTGCGTGACCAAGTTCAGCCTGACCGGCGGGAGCTGGCAGGGAGTCGCCACCACCGAGATCATCGAGCAGGTACCGCCGGCCCCGGACACCACCCACGTGATGGTCTGGGCCGAGTTCGGCTACAGCGCCAACCTGCGGCTGGCCGACTTCATGGCGACCGGCTCGATCCTGGCCAGCCACCGCAACGAGCGGGCGCTGACCGCGCAGCACGGCTTCCCGGTCCGGCTGGTGGTGCCGCACCTTTACGCCTGGAAGGGCCCCAAGTGGGTCCGCGGGATCGAGTACCTGACCGGGAACCGGCGCGGCTTCTGGGAGGAGCGTGGCTACCACAACGTCGGCGACGTGTGGGCCGAGCAGCGCTACGCCTGGCAGGAGGAACCGGTCGCCGGACCGGCCGACGGGCGTCGCGGTGCGGCCCGCCCGCAACTACCTCGGCAAGTTCGCTAGGCAGCGGCAACCTCCGGCCGAGACCGTGCCCGAAGCCAGCCGACGATCACAGCTACCACTGTTACTTCTGGAGGTCGGCCCGGTGCTCCTCGACCCGGCCGCCGTCGCCGTCGGCCAGCGTCCGGTAGGGCGGGATCGCGTAGGTCCGGACCGTGTCGCCGAGGAAGTCGGAGAACGCCAGCCACTGGCCGTCCGCTGAGACGTCGAGCCCGGTGGTCTGGTCCCCGCCCACGATCGCGTCGAGCAGCGTGCCGCTGCGAGTGTCGACCAGCACGACCGAACCCCACTCGGGTCCGGGCAGGTAGTAGTCCGAGCCGTTGCGGCCGCGGCAGGACACGAACAGCACTCGACCGTCCGGCGACAGGTCGATCGTGTTCGGGTTCTTGTCGACCGTGGCCAGCTTCCTGACCTGGTCGGTGCCGGTGTCCACCGCGTAGACGACCGCCTCGGCCATGTCGTCGGCGTACACCATCTCGCCCTTCGCGTCGCCGACCAGGTGGCGCATCGCCCCGCCGGTGCGCAGCAATACCTTCTGCCGGTAGCTGTTCAGGTCGATGACGGCGATCTCGCCGCGCCCGTATCCGGCGACGAACAGGCGCCGCCCGTCCGGGGTCGGATACAACCCGCGCGGGGTGTCTACGGTCGGGATGCGCCGGCGCACCGTTCCGGAACGCAGGTCGATCTCGGAGATGTCGTCACTGACCCAGTTGGCCAGGTACAGGGTTCGCTCGTCCGGGGAGAGCGCCAGCACCTTGCTCCACGAGCCTTCGCCGGCGATCTGCCGTTTCACCTTGAACGTGCGCGCATCGATCTCGTAGACCGACGCGGTCTCCATCTGGCTGGCGTAGGCCAGCCGGCCGTCCGCGGTGAAGATCACCTCGACCGCACCGTGCGCGCCGAGCCTGATCTGCTCGAGCTCCGTACCGGTGGCCGGGTCGAAGACCTGGATGCCGTGGCCACCCAGCAGCGTGACCCACAACTGGCTGCCGTCCGGCGGGTAGGCCACCTGCTTCGGTGCCGGGCCGGTGGACCAGCGGCGCTGGCTGGCCAGCAGTAGGCCCTCCGGGTCCAGCCAGACGGTCAGGTTGCGGTTGCGGGCCAGATCGACCTCGCGGCGCACCGGGTTGTAGCCGGGCCGCTCCAACTCGACCGAGACCGTGCCTGCGTAGAGCGAGACCTTGGCCGGGGTGCGGCCGTCCCAGGCCTGCCCGGTCACGTCCACCAGGCGCACGGTCGCCCCGGCCGGGATTGACTTGACCGACAGCGAGTGCTTCGTGCTGGGCGGCCGGGCGGCGACCGCGGCCGGGTCGGTGCGCGAGACGGCCGCGGTGACGTCGTTGCGCCGGGGGAGCGTCGCGCACGAGCTGAGCCCGGCAACCAGTGCCATGCCGGTCACCCACACTGCGAGCACGCGACGTGCTGGCACGGCACTGAGCCTAGACCCGCCGCTCGGCCGCCGGCACCGGCCGGATGTGCGAGAGATTTCACCTGCCAGCAGGCGATTCGACGCGCGACCCGCACCACCCCGGGCGGACCCAACGGCTAGGCCTCGAGCCGGCCCACCTCGGCATCGGCACTACGCCGCGGCCCGAGCTCGACCAGATACATCGCGGACAGCACGAGCGCGCCACCGAGCAGGATCCGCACGGTCAGCTCGTCGCCGCCGAGCAGCACCCCGAACAGCCCGGCGAACACCGGCTCCATCGTCATGATGACCGCCGCCCGAGTCGGGGACAGGATCGACTGCGCCCAGGTCTGGATGACGAACGCGGCCGCGGTGGCCAGCACCGCGGTCAGCAGCACGGCACCCCATACCCCGGCGTCCGGTGGCATGGTCAGCCCGTCGGCGGCACCGATCACCAGGCAGATCGCACCGACCGCCAGCAGCTGCGTCACCGCCAGCGGGTAGGCCCCGTGCTGGCCGGCCCATTCGCCGAGCCCGACGATGTGGATCGCGAAGCAGATCGCGCACACCAGCGTGAGCAGCTCGCCGGGCCCGATCGCGAATCCCTTCAGCGAGATGACCGCGAGCCCGACCATCGCGACCGCGACCCCGATCCAGGCCGTCGCCGGGACGTGCCGGCGCAGCACCAGCCCGGCGATGAGCGGGGTGAACACGACGAACATGCCGGTGATGAAGCCGGACACGCTGGCCGAGGTGTGTTGCAGGCCGTAGGTCTGGGCGATGTAGCCGACCCCGAGCGCGAGGCCGAGTAGGGCACCGTGCCGGGCGCCGGGCCGGCCGATCCCGGCCAGCGCGCTCGGCCGGATCGCGATCATGACGAGCGCGGCGAGCAGGAACCTGATGGCCAGGAAGTCCATCACCGGCATCCGCTCGACCGCGTCCTTGACTACGACGAACGTGACGCCCCAGACCGCGGTGACCCCGACCAGCCCGAGCGCGGCCAGGCCGGCCGGTCGCTGCCGCCTCACTGTGGCCTCAGTCCCTTCAGCGTCTGGACTTCGCGGGCGTGCCCCTCCTTCCGCCCCGGCGTCTCCACGATCACGCTGATCCCGTCGAGTGCAGGGTGCGCCAGCAGGTCCCGGAACGGCTCCAACCCGATCTGGCCGGCGCCGATGCTCTCGTGCCGGTCCCGGCGGGAACCGCACGGGTCCTTGGCATCGTTGGCGTGCACCAGCCGCAACCGATCCAGCCCAACCGTACGGTCAAGCTCGCCCAGCACGGTATCGACCCCACCGGGTGCGGTGAGATCGTGCCCGGCGGCGAACACGTGGCAGGTGTGGAGGAACAACCAGGCTGGGGGATGCCGGTCCAGCGCGTCCAGGTAGGGGCCGAGCTCGCCGATGGTCGCGCACAGTGAGCCGCCAAGCCCGGCGGTCGGCTCGAGCAGCACGTCGGGTGCGGAGTCCGGCAGCGTCTCCAGCATCGGCAGCAGCATCTGCGCGACCTGGCGCAGCGCCGCCGGTCGCCGGTCGCGGTCGACCGCGGAGCCGGTGTGCACCACGACGCCGCGGGCGCCGACCCGGGCACCGGCGGCCAGCGAGTGGGCCAGCGAGCCGACCGAGCGGGTCACCGTGTCCGGGGTGGGCGAGCCGAGGTTGACCAGATACGGGGTGTGGACATAGACCGGCAGCCGGCGCTCGGCCGCGGCCAGCCGGAACGCGTCGGCGGCCGCGTGATCGGGTGCCGGGATCGCCCAGCCGCGCGGGTTCGCGACGAACAGCTGGATCGCCTCGGCACCGACCTCGGTCGCGTAGCCGAGCGCACCGGCAACCAGCCCGCGGCTGACCGGGACATGGCAGCCGATCAGAGCGCCCAGATCGTGACCTCTGAACCTTGCGGCACCTGGGTGCCCGCGCTCGGCATCTGGTTGATCACGTGGGCGTTCTTGCCGCCGACGTTGACGACGCTGACCTCCAGGCCCAGGTCTCGCAGCGCCCGCCTGGCTTCGATGACCCGCATCCCGTTGAGGTCCGGCACGGTGACCTGCTGGGGCACGGTGCCGACCTTGATGGTGACCTGGGACCCGCGCGGCAGCTCACCGCTGGCCGGATCCTGGAAGAACACGACCCCGATCCACTGCTGCTGATCGGTCACTTCCTCGACCACGTTCGGGCTGAAGCCGGCGGCGGTCAGGGCTTGCTTGGCGGCTTCCAGCTGCTGGCCGAGCACGTTTGGCACCGGTACCTTGTCGGCGCCCTTGCTGATCACGAGCGCGACCGCGCCGCCCCTGGGGAGCGGAGATCCGGCTACCGGTGTGGTCGCGATGATCTCGCCGACCTCGTAGCTGGGGTTGAACTCCTCGGTGATCTCGCCGACCGCGAGGTTCGCCTCGGCCAGCGCGGCCTCGGCGTCCTCCCGGCTCAGCCCGACCAGCTTCGGCACCCGGAACAGTTGCGCGCCCTTGGACAGGTAGAGCGTGAACTCGGTGCCCTTCTGGACCTTCTCCCCGGCAGCCGGCTCGGTCCTGGCCACCCGGTCGGCCGGCACCGTGTCGCTGAACACCCGCTCCGGTGCGATCCGGATCTTCAGTCCGGCGTTCGCGCCCATGCTGGTCGCCTCGGCCTGGCTCTTCCCGATCGCGTTGGGCACGGTGGCGTATCCGCCCGAGCCCAGCCACCAGGCGCCCAAGCCGATGATCAGGGTGGCGGCGAGCACGATGGCAATCGCGATCGCGCCCCTGCGCTGCTCCGGTGGGCGGTCACCGTGCCGGCGACCGGACCGGGGTGGTCCGCCGGCTCCGGCCCAGCCGTTGGCCTTCGTCTCGATCCGGTCCGGCCCGCCGAACGGGCGCGGCACGATCGTGGTCTCGTGGCTGGCCGCACCGAGCATGCCGCCGGTGAGTCCGAGCTCGATGTCGGTCGCCGCCAGCCCGGAGGTCACGATGGCGGTGCCGGGTGCGGCCGCGCCCTCGAGCTGGCCGGCGTCCGGCCCGGTGGCCGGCGTCGCCGACCAGGTCCCGGTCAGCAGGCCGCCGACCATGGTGTCTTCCGGCTGGCCCGGCCCGGCCATCAGCTCGTCGAGGTGGCCGCCCGCGTCCAGTTCGGCGTCGGTGAGCTCCTCGTGGACCGCGCTCACCACGGCGAGCAGCTGCCCGGCGTCTGCCGGGCGCAGGTTGGGATCCCGGGAGGTGGCCCGCGCGACCAGCGCGTCCAGCTGCGGCGCCAGGCCCGGCACCAGCCTGCTCGGTGCCGGCACGTCCGCGTACACGTGCTGGTAGGCGACCTGGATCGGGATGTCCCCGTCGAACGGCTTGTAGCCGGTGAGCAGCTCGAACAGCACGATCCCGGCCGAGTACACGTCGGAGCGGGCGTCGGCGGCGCCGCGCTCGACCTGCTCCGGGGACAAGTAGGCGACCGTGCCCATGAGCAGCGCGGACGAGGTGGACGTGGTCTGCGCGGAGGCGACCCGGGCCAGCCCGAAGTCGGCGACCTTGACCCGGCCGTCGTCGGCCAGCAGCACGTTCTCCGGTTTGACGTCCCGGTGCACCAGGCCCGCCTCGTGCGCCGCGGCCAGCGCGGCCAGCATCGGGCCGAGCACCGAGAACGCCTGCCGCGGGGTCAGGGGTCCGTGCTCGCGCAGCACGTCACGCAGCGTGCGGCCTTCGACGTACTCCATCGCCAGGAACACGGTGCCGTCGTCCATCCCCTGGTCGAACACCGCGACCACGTTCGGGTGCGACAGCCTGGCGGCCGACCTGGCCTCCCGGATGAACCGGTTGACGAAGTCGGCGTCCTCGGTGAACGCGGGGTGCATGACCTTGAGCGCGATGGTTCGATCAAGGCGGGTGTCGAGGGCTTGGTAGACGGTCGCCATCCCGCCGCGCGCGATCCGGGTCTCGACCAGGTAGCGCTGGTCGAGGATCCGCCCTACTAGCGGATCTGAGATGGCCGTGTCCATAGCGCCACCCAGTGTAAGGCGAGGTGGGGTCGGTTCCGGCTAGCTCCGCGGCAATCTTCACCTCACGTGGCGAACCGCTGCCGCAGTGCGAGCACGGTCTTCACATAGCGCTTGGTACGGGGGTACATCCCGTTTTTCCGGACCGAGCCCGGCCCTTGGTAGTAGCCGGCGATCGCGGTCCGCACCGGCGCCTCCCGTGTGAGGATCTTGAGGTAGGCCACCCCGGCGGTGATGTTGTCCTTGGCGTCCAGCAGGTCGAGATCTCGCCCGATCTTGGTTTCCAACCAACGCCCGGTGGACGGCAGCACCTGCATGACCCCGATCGCGTTCGCCGGGGACACCGCCTTCTGGTTCCAACCCGACTCCATCCAGCCGACCGCGAGCGCGAGGCTCCGCGGCACCCCGAAGTCCCTGGCGATGACTCTGATCATCTTCTCGGTTTGTGCCTTGGTCGGGGTCTTGTGCTTGGCCAGCAGAGCCCGGTTGCGCACCGCCGCCTCCCGGACCGCCTTGGGGTAGGTCTTGGTCGGCGTGCTCGGCTCGACCTTGGTCGGGATCTTCAAGGTGCGGCCGATGATGAGCAGGTCCGGGTCGGCCAAGTCGTTACGGGCGATGACGTCGGCCGGCTTGACCCCGTGCTTCTGCGCGATCTCGCTGACCGTGTCACCCGGCTTGACCCGGTACCACAGGATGTCCGGGCTGCCCGCGGTTGCGATCGCCAGGATCAGCAACGGTATGGCGGCCGCCAGGAGCGTCCGGCGGGCGGCGCTACCGGGTCCGCGGTCGGGAACTCGGAGATCGGGAGCTCGGAGATCGGGAGCTCGGAGATCGGGAGCTCGGGTGGTCGGCATACACCCCTCCGCGGCCTTCGGTGGGCAGTCCCGGGTTACGAAAGTAAGGCGGAGGGTCAACTGTTACTAGAGTGACTGAAGTGATTCACCCGCTCAGCGGTCAGGCGAGGACGCCCTGGCGTGGTGCCGGCGCGGAATCCGACCGGCCAGGTAGGCCAGCCGGCCTGCCTCGACGGCGTGCCGCATCGCGGCGGCCATCTGCCTGGGGGAGCGGGCCCGGGTGACCGCGGACGCGATCAGCACTGCGTCGCAGCCCAGCTCCATCGCCAGCGCCGCATCCGATGCGGTGCCGATCCCGGCATCGAGCACCACCGGTACCCCCGCCCATTCCACGATCAGCTCGATGTTGTGCGGGTTGCGGATGCCGAGCCCGGAGCCGATCGGGGAGCCCAGCGGCATCACCGCGGCCGCGCCCGACCGTTCCAGCCGCCGGGCCAGCACCGGATCGTCGCTGGTATAGGGCAGCACGACGAAGCCGTCGGCTACCAGTCGCTCGGTGGCGTCGAGCAACTCCACCGGATCGGGCAGCAAGGTCCGGTCATCGGCGACGATCTCCAGCTTGACCCAGTTGGTGCCGAGCGCCTCCCTGGCCAGCCGAGCCGTGAGCACTGCCTCGGTCGCGGTGAAGCAGCCGGCGGTGTTCGGCAGGACCTGGATCTGCTGGCGGGCCAGCACGTCGAGCACCGATCCCGTGGTGTTGGGGTCGACCCGCCGCATCGCGACCGTGGTCAGCTCGGTGCCGGACGCGGCCAGCGCCTCCTCGAGCACAGCCAGGCTGGGTGCTCCGCCGGTGCCTAGGATCAACCTGGAGCCGAAGTCGGTGCCGGCGATGGTCAACCGGTCGGGGCCGGAGACCGTGGCCCCTGGGGTGGTGAGTATGGGTTCGGCCGCGAACACGGCGTTAACCTCCCTGCACGGCGGTAAGGACCTCGACCCGGTCGGCCTCGGTGAGTTCGGTGCTGGGCCACGCCGTGCGCGGCACGACCTCGTCGTTGACGGCCACGGCGATGCCGCGGCCGGGTCGGGGCTGCTGTTCCGGAGCCTGGCCGGGCCCGGCCAGCTCGGCGACCACATCGGCGACGGTGGTCCCGGTCGCCAGCTGCCGGGACTCCCCGTTGATTGACACTCGTACCGTCATCCGATCCTCGATAGTTCGACTACCCGTTTCGGGACAAATCGATCCAGTTGGAATGGCTTTGCCAGGTCCGGCAGTGTCCCGGTGGCCAACAGGTCGGTCACCAGGTCGGCGGTGATCGGCGCCAGCAGGATCCCGTTGCGGTAGTGCCCGGTGGCCAACACCAGTCCGGGTAGCTCGGTCGGGCCGAGCAGCGGTGCGTTGTCCGGGGTTCCGGGCCGCACCCCGGCGATGCTCTCCACCAGCTCGAGCTCGGCGACCAGCGGGAAGACCTCGTGGGCCGCGCGCAGCAGCTGGTAGACCCCGCCGGCGGTGACCTCGTGGTCGGCCAGCTCCTCCACCGTGGCGCCGACCACGAGCTCGCCGTCGGCTCTAGGCACCAGGTAGACGCTGTTGCCGCGGGACAGCCCGCGCAGCGTCCTGGACAGCGCCTGCCGGTAGATCCCGGGCAGTCGCAGGCGCAGGATCTGGCCCTTGACCGGGCGGATCGGGGGCCGGACCGGCTCGGGCAGCCCCGGCAGGCCGGCCGACGCGTGCCCGGCGGCCAGCACCACAGTGCCGGCGCGCAGCTCGGATCCGTCCGGTAGGACCACTCCGGCCGCCCGGTTACCGTCGACCAGCAGGCCGGCGGCGGGCTGCCGCACCAGCCGCGCGCCCGGGGAGGCGGTCAGCGCGGCCAGCAGCGCGGCTACCAGACGGCGGTTGTCGATCTGGTGGTCACCCGGCACCAGCAGGCCGCCGGCCACCCCGGGCGCGAGCATGGGTTCGAGTTCGCGACAGTCCCGGCCGGCCAGCCGCTCCACCGGCAGGCCGAGCTCCTGCTGGAACCCGAACAGCTCGTCCAGCGCGGCGACGTCGCCGGCGTCCATGGCGACCGCGAGTGTGCCGCAGGTGCGGTAGCCGGGGTCCATCCCGGTCGCTTCGGCCAGCTCGGCGACGAACGAGGGGTAGCGCTGCGCCGCGGCCATGGTCAGCCGTAACAGGGCCCGCTCGGCGTAGCCGACCTCGGTCACCGGAGCGAGCATCCCGGCCGCGACGTGCGATGCGCCGGTGCCAGGCGCCGGATCGAGCACGGTCACCAACAGCCCGCGCCGGACCGCCTGCCAGCCGATCGCCAGCCCGATCACGCCACCGCCGATCACGATGACATCGCGCTGATCACTCGGGCTCATCAGGTGAGGGTACGCCGAACGGGTCGGCCGGCCGGCGACCGGCCCCGAGACCCGGTCCGGCCCGCTGGCAAGCTATGCGCCGTGCGCAGCATCGCGGTGGCCGGGACCGGACTGGCCGGTTTGCAGGTCGTGACCGCGTTGCGGGCCGGCGGCTATACCGGGACGATCACGATGGTGGGGGCCGAGCCGCACCGCCCCTACGACCGGCCGCCGCTGTCCAAGGCGGTCCTGCTCGGCGAGGCCGACGACAGCACGCTCGCCGCCGACTGGGATGCGCTCGACGTGGAGCTGCGGCTGGAATGCCGGGCCACCGGGCTGCGCGGCGGCGATGCCCGATCCGGCGGGGTGTTGGACACCGAGCTGGGTGAGGTCGAGTTCGACCAGCTGGTGCTGGCCTGTGGGGCGCTGCCGGTCACGCTGCCGGGCACCGAGCGGTACGAGCACGTGCGGACCCTACGCACCATCGACGACGCGCACCGGCTGCGGGCGGCGTTCCGGGATCGCCCGCGGGTCGTGATCGTGGGCGCCGGGTGGATCGGTGCGGAGGTGGCCACCGCGGCCGCCCGCGCGGGCTGCCAGGTGCATGTGATCGAGGCGCTGCCCGCGCCGCTGGCCGGTGCGCTGCCGGACGAGATCGGCCAGCTCACTGCTGCCTGGTACGAGCAGGCCGGGATCGAGCTCACGCTCGGCACTCGGGTGCTGGCGGTCGACGAGACCAGCGTCGTGCTGTCCGACGGACGGGTGATCGGCGCCGATTTGGTCGTGGTCGGCATCGGGGTGCGCCCGGCCACCGACTGGCTGTCCGGGTCCGGACTGGCCAGGGACGCGGCCGGGGCCGTGCTCACCGATGCGCAACTGCGCACCACGATGCCGTCGGTGTACGCGGTGGGCGATTGCGCGGCCTGGCACTCGCGTCGCTACGGCATCCGGCTGCATGTCGAGCACTGGGACGTGGCACTGCACGCCCCCAGTGTGGTGGCGGCCAACTTGCTCGGTGCCGAGCAGCCCTACGATCCGGTGCCGTATTTCTGGTCGGAGCAGTTCGGCCGGATGGTGCAGTACGCCGGTCACCACCCGGCGGGGGAGCGGATCGTCTTCCGCGGGGATCCGTCGGCCGGCGCCCCGACTGGCGCCCCTGCCGGCGCCGATCCCGACGGGTGGACCGTGTGCTGGCTGGCCGGCGACCGCCTGGTCGCGGTGCTCGCGGTGAACCGGCCGCGGGACCTCACCCAGGGCCGCCGGGTCATGTTCAACGATCTGCAGATCGACCCGGATCGGTTGGCCGATCCGGCGGTATCGATCAAGGATGCGACCTCCTGACGAACCCGGGATCCCGTGGCAAGCTGAGTGGCGTGAGTACGATCACCGACGAGATCGAGGGACTTGTCCAGTCCTGGCTTAATCTGCCCGACGTCGCCCAGCAGCTCGGCATCGACCCGCATCGCGCCCGGCAGCTGATCCGCGACCACCACCTCGTCGCCATCCGACGGGGCGAGAACAACGCACTGGCCGTTCCGGCCGACTGCATCCAGGACGGCAAGGTAGTCAAGGGGTTGCCCGGCACGTTGACCGTGCTCGCCGACGCCGGCTACAGCGACGAGGAGTCATTGCGCTGGTTGCACACGGCGGACGACTCGTTGCCCGGCACCCCGATCGCCGCGCTACGGGAGAACCGTGGCACCGAAGTGAAGCGGCGCGCCCAGGCCTTGGGGTTCTGACCGGCACTGTGACCACCGATTCCGCGCGGTTGCGCGACCAGCTGGCCGCCGCGCGGCTCTACCTATGCACCGATGCCAGGGACGCGCGCGGCGACCTGGCCGAGTTCCTGGACGCCGTGCTCGCCGGCGGCGTGGACATCGTCCAGCTTCGACAGAAGGGCATCGAGGCCGCCGCCGAGCTCGACTACCTCGAAATGTTCGCCGAGGCGTGCGCCCGGCACGGTCGTCTGCTGGCGGTCAACGATCGGGCCGACGTGGCGCTAGCCGCCGGTGCCGATCTGCTGCACCTGGGTCAGGACGACCTACCGGTCCGGCACGCCCGGCGGATCATCGGGCCGGGTCCGCTGGTCGGCCGCTCCACGCACGCGATCGCCGAGGTCGATGCCGCGGTGACCGAGCCGGACGTCGACTACTTCTGCGTCGGGCCGGTCTGGCCCACCCCGACCAAACCCGGGCGGCCGGCGCCCGGCCTGCCGTTGCTTCGGCACGCGGCGGCCACCGGCTCGGCCCGGCCGTGGTTCGCAATCGGTGGCATCGACGTGGGCAACCTCGACGAGGTGCTGGCCGCCGGAGCGACCCGGGTCGTGGTGGTCCGGGCCATCACCGAGGCCGCCGATCCATACGCGGCTGCGGCCGAGTTCACCCGAAGGCTTGCTGCCGCACACTGATCCGGCTGCCACCATGCGGTAGATGACCCGTGACCGGCGGTTGCTAGCCATCCTCGCGGTAGCGTTCGTCGCGCTACCGGCGGCCCATTTCGCTACCCGCGGGACGGTGTCGTGTTCGGGATCCGGGAACGGCTGCTGCCGCAGTACCCGCACGGCTACTACCGTGAGTACACCGTGCCAACCCCGGGGCGATCCGACCGGGGCGCACGGCGGATCGTGACCGGACGGGCGGGCGAGCGGTATTACACCGATGACCACTATCAGAGCTTCCGACAGGTGATCTGGCCGTGAGCGGGCTTGCCGCGTTGCTGGTCGGCCGGCGCGAACCTGGCGTGTACCGCTGGGAGTCGCATCTGCCGGCCGGCGATGTCGCGCACGCCGTGGCGCACGCGGGCTGGCGGGCATTCGTGCTCGATGGCCGGACCGTGACCGAGGCCGCCGACCTGCACACCGCGATCGCGGCCGCGTGCCAGCTCCCGGACTGGTACGGGCGCAACTGGGATGCGCTCGCGGACTGCCTAGCCGATCTGTCCTGGGCCCCGGCGCGCGGCTGGATCCTGCTGTACGAGGGCTGGGGGATGCTGGCCCGCACCGACCCGGACGCCTGGCAGGCCGTGCGCGGCGTACTGCTTGACACCTGCCGGTATTGGCGCGGCTCGACCACACCGTTTGCCGTGCTGTTGCGCGGTCCCGGCCCGACCGACGGGATCCCGGAGCTGCGCTGAACCCAGGGCATGCAAGATGCGGGGCGACACCCTCAGGGAAGAGTGTCGCCCCGCACCTGGCTTGGACCGCGTTAGGCGAACAGCTTTCCGAGGATCGCGAAAATGACGCCGAGCACGGACAGGAAGATCCCACCGCCGGCTGCCGCCCGGACCCAGCCGGCCGCCGACTTGGTCAGCGCGAGCACGGCGAGGACGATGGACAGCAACGCGACGATGATCAGGCTGGAAAATGCCTTGCCGAACTCCGGGTGGTCGTTGCCGAGCAGGAAGCCGACCGGGTTGGAGGCCTGGAGGATGAGCCATCCAAGAAGGAGGCTCCCGAGTGCCATGGCCTCACCGGAGGTGGCGGCTGGCAGGATGCTGTTTACGCTGGGCTTGTTAGTGGTGTCACTCATGGCCGGAATGTAGATCGTCCGGGGGACTTTGCGCTAGTAGTTCCGACAGATTGGTGCCCGGACGTGCAAGTGGACCTTCCCCGGGTATCTCCCGTTTGCCGATTCCGCCCGGATACCGGCCGCGACGTGCGGTTTATCCCGCTCAGAACTCGTCGAAGAGCGCGGAGAAGTCAGGCTGGCTGGCCCAGGAGATAAGGGTGAGAGCAAGCACGCCGAACGCGATGAACGTGGCGCCGCCGGTGAGCGCCCTGGTCCACCGGGGCGAACCGTCGAGCACCGCTTGGCGAACCCCGGCAAGTCCGAGCAGCAGGGCCAGTGCGCCCGGGATCAGGGTCGGCAACAGATACCACCACTGGTGCTCCTCGGACGCGCCGCCGAGTGCGGCCGGTCCGAGCGCGAAGATGCCGAACAATCCACCACCGGTGCTGCTGATCAGCGCCAGCGCGAACGCACCAACCGCCAGCGCCTCGGCGCTGAACAGCCCACTGGTCCAGTGCTTGGTCCGGGTAATCGGCTGCGAGCCATCGTCCGGAGTGTTCTCCGGCTCGGGTCCGTTCGAGACCATGTCTGGTGGTTCCATGCCGGCGAACGTTAGCGGGCGCCTGGCCCGTTCGGATAGTCCTGGCCCATTCTGGCTGCCCGTCGCGCTCGGTCCGGCCCCGAGCCGGGGCCGGACCGAGCAGACTTGCCAGCGGCTACGCCCATGCTGGTATCTTGACGTCGAGATACTTACTGTGAACGAGGAGCGAACGTGTCCGCGAATAGCTTCGGAGCCCGCGCCACTCTGACCGTCGGCGAGCGGGAGTATGGGATCTTCCGTCTTGACGCGGTCGACGGGTCGGATCGGCTCCCGTTCAGCCTGAAGGTGCTGCTGGAGAACCTGTTGCGCACCGAGGACGGCGCGAACACCAGTGCGGCCGATATCACCGCGCTCGGCGGCTGGGACCCGACCGCGGAGCCGACCAAGGAGATCCAGTTCTCACCGGCCCGAGTCCTGATGCAGGACTTCACCGGCGTCCCAGCGGTGGTCGACCTCGCCACCATGCGGGAGGCGGTCCGCGATCTCGGTGGCGACCCGAGCCGGATCAACCCACTGGCGCCCGCCGAGCTGGTGATCGACCACTCGGTGATCGCTGACGTGTTCGGCGCGCCCGAGGCGTTCGCCCGCAACGTGGAGCTGGAGTACCAGCGCAACCAGGAGCGCTACCAGTTCCTGCGCTGGGGGCAAAGCGCGTTCGACGAGTTCAAGGTGGTGCCGCCGGGCACCGGCATCGTGCACCAGGTCAACATCGAGCACCTGGCCCGAGTGGTCTTCGACCGCAGCTCGCTGGCCTACCCGGACACGGTGGTGGGCACCGACTCGCACACCACGATGGTCAACGGCCTGGGCGTGCTCGGTTGGGGGGTGGGCGGGATCGAGGCCGAGGCCGCGATGCTCGGCCAGCCGGTCTCGATGCTGATTCCGCGGGTGGTCGGATTCAAGCTGACCGGGGAGCTGCCGGAGGGTGCGACCGCGACCGATCTGGTACTGATGATCACTGAGATGCTGCGTAAGCATGGCGTGGTCGGCAAGTTCGTCGAGTTCTACGGTCCGGGTGTCGCCGCGGTACCGCTGGCCAACCGGGCCACCATCGGCAACATGAGCCCGGAGTACGGCTCTACCTGCGCGATCTTCCCGATCGACGACGAGACGATCCGCTACCTGCGGCTGACCGGGCGCGACCCGCAGCAGGTCGCGCTGGTCGAGGCGTACGCCAAGGAGCAGGGCCTCTGGCACGACCCGAGTGCGGCGCCAGAGTTCTCCGAGACGCTCGAGCTCGACCTGGCAACGGCGGAGCCGTCGCTGGCCGGGCCGAAGCGACCGCAAGACCGGGTGCCGCTGCGCATGGCCAAGCCCTCGTTCCGGGCCGCGCTGCGTGAATACGTCGGCAATGGCGAGGGCGACGGTGTGACCCCGGGCCTCGACGAGGCTTCGGCCGAGTCGTTCCCGGCTAGCGACTCGCCGGCATTCCACGGTGCGAACGGCCTCGGCACGCCGCACCGACCCGCTGCTGCGGTGAGTGCGGATCGAGTGCGGACCCCGGTGCAGGTCTCGATCGACGGCACCGAGGCCGAGGTCGACCACGGCTCGGTGGTGATTGCCGCGATTACGTCCTGCACCAACACGTCCAATCCGCACGTCATGCTGGGCGCTGCCCTGCTGGCGAAGAAGGCCGTGGAGCACGGACTGACCCGCAAGCCCTGGGTGAAGACGACCCTCGCTCCGGGGTCGAAGGTGGTCATGGACTACTACGAGCGGGCCGGGCTAACGCCGTACCTGGAGAAGCTGGGCTTCCATCTGGTCGGTTACGGCTGCACGACCTGCATCGGGAACTCCGGCCCGCTGCTCGAGCCGGTCAGCGCCGCGGTGAACTCCCACGACCTGGCGGTGGTGGCCGTCCTGTCCGGAAACCGCAACTTCGAAGGCCGGATCAACCCGGACGTGAAGATGAACTACCTCGCCTCGCCGCCGCTGGTGGTGGCCTACGCGCTGGCCGGTTCGATGGACGTCGACCTCGACTCCGAGCCGCTCGGGACGGGCACGGACGGCCAGCCGGTGTTCCTGCGCGACATCTGGCCGTCGGGCAAGGAGATCGAGGAGGTCATGGAGACCGCGATCGCGGCGGAGATGTTCAGCTCCGACTACGCCGACGTGTTCGCCGGCGACGAGCGCTGGCGGGGCCTGCCGACGCCGACCGGCCAGACGTTCGAGTGGGACGCGGAGTCCACCTATGTCCGTAAGCCGCCGTACTTCGACGGCATGACCCGCGAACCCGCGCCGGTCGCCGATGTGACCGGCGCCCGGGTGCTGGCCAGCCTCGGCGATTCGGTCACCACCGACCACATCTCGCCGGCCGGCTCGATCAAGACCGACTCACCGGCCGGCCGGTATCTGGTCGAGCAGACAGTGACCCGCGCGGACTTCAACTCCTACGGCTCCCGGCGCGGCAACCACGAGGTCATGATCCGAGGTACGTTCGCGAACATCCGGTTGCGCAACAAGCTCGTGCCCAGTGTCGAGGGCGGGTTCACCAAGGACTTCTCCTCGGCCGGCGGCGGCGCCCAGGCGACCATCTATGACGCGGCGATGAACTACGCGGCCGAGGGCACTCCGTTGGTGATCCTGGCCGGCAAGGAATATGGCTCGGGATCGTCCAGGGACTGGGCCGCGAAGGGCACGGCGCTGCTCGGGGTGCGTGCGGTCATCGCCGAGTCCTACGAGCGGATCCACCGCTCCAACCTGATCGGGATGGGTGTGCTGCCGCTGCAGTTCGCGCCGGGGCAGACGGCGGACTCCCTGGGGCTGACCGGCGAGGAGACGTTCGCCGTCACCGGCGTGACCGAGCTCAACGACGGCGGGATCCCCGACACGGTGCTGGTCCGGGCCGACGGCAAGGAGTTCCAGGCGCTGCTGCGGATCGACACGCCGGGGGAGGCGGACTACTACCGGCACGGCGGGATCATGCAGTACGTGCTGCGCTCGCTGCTGAGCTGAGCTCGGCGGCAAGCTCCCGGCTCCGGACGAGGAGGGCGGCGACCGTCGGGTCGTCGCCCTCGAGCCGCCACAGACCAACCACCGGCAGCCCCATACCGTCGATCACGATCCGCAGGTCGGCTATGACGTCGTCGGCCGCCTCGGTGATCCGGATCCGAACCTCCTCGTCGAGGACGCTCCAGCGGACCACCGGGCCGAGTGTCCGGAGCAGGCCGACAGTCGCCTGGCGCTGGTACCACCGGCGGTACTTAGCGTCCCAGAAGTGCACGGGGCCGAACGCAGCGGTGATCGCACCGGCCAGTCGGTAGAGTGCGTCGTCGCGATCTGGCACCGCGACGCCTAGCCACGATGCCGGAATCGGTGCGCCCTGGAGGGCCGCGGCGGCTGCGCCTTCGATCACGAACGGCAGGCCGTCCGGTGCCGGGAGGAACGCGTTGAGAACCTGGCGGAAGTCCTGGACCCGCTCCTCGATCGGTGTGATCAGAGCCCGCCTGATCAGGCTATCCACGTCGGCGCCCAGCCGCACCAGCTCGGTCTCGAGCTGGAACCCGGCAGCCGCGAGCAGGCGGTCAAGCTGGCGCACGGTGGGAGAGCTGCGTCCTCGCTCGTAGTCTCCGATCACCGAAGCGGTCAGCCCGGCGCGGTCAGCCATCTCCCGCTGGCTGAGCTCGGCGAGCCGCCG
>JAKEEW010000885.1 GCA_022616375.1 Sporichthyaceae bacterium | reverse complement strand
TGGCTGGACCTGGCGGTCGAGCGCTGCGCGAACCCGCCTGTCGGCCGCGGCGCCGGGAAAGGTAGCGTTCCTGGGTTGTGAGCGGATCGACCAACCCCCCGACCGATGGCATGCCCGGACTGGGCGAGAAACTGCCCATCCGGATGCTGCACGACCGGATGCTGGTCCACGTGGACGGCGAGGTCGGCGAGCGCCGGTCGTCGGCCGGGATCGTGATCCCCGCGACCGCGGCCATGGGCCGCCGTCTGGTATGGGCGGAGGTAGTCGCGGTCGGTCAGAACGTCCGCACGGTGGAGCCCGGCGATCGAGTGCTGTTCGATCCTGAAGATCGGGCCGAGGTCGAGGTGCGCGGCATCGAATACATCCTGCTCAGGGAGCGGGACGTGCACGCGGTGGCGTCGGAACGGATCGACGACGCCGGCACCGGGCTGTACCTCTGAGCTGGGCCGAGTTGGCTCTAGCGCCCCGGCCGGATTGCCGCCAAGCTCCGAGGTAGGGCGCCGCGGCCTGGCGGAGAGCGGTGCCGATGATCGCCTACCGCCGGGAGAGACATACGGATGGGCACCCCACCGCCTGCGATCTTCGTTGGCGTCCTGTTCGATCAGGAGCTGCTTGCCCATCCCGAGCACGGCACCACCACGGCGGCCGGCCATGCCTTAGTGATCTCGCTCGGGATTGCCGCGGTCGTGATCGCGACCCTCGCCGGTGGGTGGCTGGCGATGCGTGCGGATCCGTGGCAGGTCGGGGTGTTCGCGGTCGCCGCCGGGTTCCTGCTGGCGTCGGCGTTGAGCCACGTCGTGGCCGACATGCGCGCGGCCGGGCTGATCACCGCACCTGCGCTTGCGCTGGTGGTCGGTGCTACCTACGGGTTGCTCTCGCAGCTGCACCGGGTCGGTCACCGGTACCAGCGGGTGGTCGGGCCGGTCGGCGCGGCCGCGTTCCTGGGCCACCGCTTCGTCGAGGGCCTGGTGGTCGGCGTCGGCCTGACCCTGGACGGTCAGCTGGCCGCGGCCGCGGTCATCGCGGTGGCCGCGCACTCCGCCGGGGAGGGCGCCGCGGTGGTCTCCTACCTGCGGGTGCTCAGCGCCGACCGCCGCTCGGCCGGGCGCTGGCTGCTGGCGACCGCGCTCGCCCCGGTGGCCGGGGCGATAGTCGGCGCCGTGGTGACCTTGCCGGCCGCGCAGGCCCGGGCGGCGGTGGCGGTATTGGCCGGATTGTTCCTGTTTGTCGCACACGTCACCGTGTCTGCCGCGCTCCGGTATTCCAGCCCGGCGCGGGTGGCCGGGCTGGCCTGCGTCGGTGCGGTGGCGTTCGCCGCGACCAGCGTGCTGGCCTGATCGTGCTGGCCTGGCAACGCTGGCCTGATCGTGCTGGCCTGATCGGGCCAGCTTGATCACCGGGGCACACCTACGATGCAGTATGGCTACCCGGCTGCGGCTCGTGACGGCAGATGGGGTACGCCTCGACGGGTGCCACTGGCCGCGGCACAACGGCGTGCCGTCGGACCGCGCGTCGGCGGACCGGCCGCTGGCCGACTCGCTGGGCATCGTGATCGCACACGGCTTCACCGGATCGTGGCAAACGCCGGCGATCGGTATGGCTGCCGACGTGCTGCGCGGCTACGGCGACGTGTTCGCGTTCGACTTCCGCGGGCACGGCGACTCGGCCGGCCGGTCGACGGTCGGCGACCTCGAGGTCCTCGACCTCGACGCGGTCGTCCGGCAGGCCCGCGACTCGGGCCTGGCGCGGGTGGCCACCGTGGGCTTCTCGATGGGCGCCTCGATCGTGCTCAGGCACGCGGCGCTGCACCGTGGTGTGGACGCCGCGGTCTCGGTCAGCGGCCCTGGGCGGTGGTTCTACCGGGGCACTCCGCCGATGCGCCGGGCGCATTGGGTGATCGAGCGGCGGGCCGGTCGGGCGATCGCCCGGTTGGTGCTCCGTACCAAGATTGCGTCATCCCGATGGGATCCGATCCCGGTCTCGCCGACCGAGGCGGCGGCACAGATCGCGCCGACTCCGCTGCTGGTCGTGCACGGCGACCAGGATCCGTACTTCCCGCTCGACCACGCACAGGACATCTACGCGGCGGCCGGCGAGCCGAAGGAGCTGTGGATCGAGCCGGGGTACGGACACGCCGAGGGCGCCGCGGATGCCGGCCTGCTCGACCGGATCGGCCGCTGGCTGACCGCCCGGGCCAACGGAGGAGGCGGGTAGTGCCGGAGATCGGGCAACCGGCGGATTCCGAGCGGATCCTGCCGTACGGCGAGCGCGCGTTGCTGCTCGAGCTGCCCGACCTGACCGCAGTGGTCGCAGCACACCGCGCGCTGCGGTCCGAGCCGATCCAGGGCCTGGTCGACCTGGTGCCCGCGGCCAGGACGATCCTGGCCACGTTCGACCCGGCGGTGGTCACCCCGGTCGCGGTCGCCGACTGGCTCACTCAAGCTGCCAAGCTGCCGGCGGGCACCCACGGCGAGCCGGACGCACCGAGCGGATCGGGCCCGGCACTCGACCCCGGCCAGGTCGTGCGGATCCAGGTCCGTTACGACGGCGTGGATCTGCCCGATGTGGCCGAGCTAACCGGGCTGACGGTCGAGGAGGTCGTGCGACGGCACACCGCCGCCGACTACGTGGTGGCGTTCTGCGGGTTCACCCCAGGTTTCGGATACCTGTCGGGTGGCGATCCGGCCCTGCGAGTTCCACGGCTGGCCGACCCGCGCACCCAGGTCCCGGCCGGTTCGGTCGCGATCGCCGATGAGTACACCGGGATATATCCGCGCAAGTCACCCGGGGGTTGGCGGCTGCTCGGCCGAACCCGGGCCCGGCTGTGGGACCTGAGCCGGAACCCACCGGCGCTGCTCAGTCCGGGCACGAGGGTGAGGTTCGTCGCCATCGGCGCATACGATTCGGCACATGACGACTCGGTTGACCGAAGCTGATCTCCGCGCGGCGATTGCCCGCGAGATGCCCGGAGTCCGTGCCGATCTGGAGCGGTTGGTCCGGATCCCCAGCATCGCGTTCGACGGGTTCGACCATACGCCGGTGCGGGCATCGGCCGAGGCGACCGCCGAGCTGCTGCGCGGTGCCGGCCTGCCCGCCGTTCGGATCGTCGAAGCGGGCGGTCAACCGGCCGTGATCGGCCGCCGGCCGGCGCCACAAGGCGCGCCGACTGTGTTGCTCTACGCCCATCACGACGTGCAGCCGATCGGCGACCGCAGCCAGTGGCGCAGCGAACCGTTCGAGCCGCAGGAGCGCGATGGCCGGCTCTACGGCCGGGGCGCCGCCGATGACAAGGCCGGCGTGATGGCGCACGTCGCGGCGTTGCGCGCGTTCGGCGACGCGCTTCCGGTCGGCGTGGTCGTGTTCGTCGAAGGCGAGGAGGAGTTCGGCTCGGCGTCGCTGGAAACGCTGCTGCGCGAGCACCGCGACGAGATCAGCTCGGACGTCATCGTGATCGCCGACTCGGGTAACTGGGACGTCGGCGAGCCCGCCCTCACGACCTCGTTGCGCGGCATCGTCAACGCGTTCGTCGAGGTCCGCACGCTGGACCACGCGGTGCACTCGGGGATGTACGGCGGGGCGGTGCCGGACGCGCTGACCACGCTGTGCCGGCTGCTCGCGACCCTGCATGACGCGGCCGGCGATGTTGCGGTAGCCGGCCTGGTCCGCTCGACCGCGTCTCCGCTTGACTACCCGGAGGACCGGTTCCGGCACGAGGCCGGCATGGTCAACGGGGTCGAGCTGATCGGCACCGGCCGGATCGTCGAGCGGATCTGGGCCAAGCCGTCGATGTCCGTGCTCGGGATCGACGCGCCACCAACCGGGGAAGCCCCGAACGCGCTGGTTCCGGTTGCCAAGGCCAAGGTCAGCATGCGGATCGCGCCTGGCGACGACCCGGCCAAGGCGTTCGACGCGCTAACCGCGCATGTGAACGCGCACGTCCCCTGGGGAGCCCAGGTCAGCGTGACGCTCGAGCACGACGGCGTACCATGTGTGATCCAGGCCACCGGGCCGGCGTTCGACGCCGCGCGGGCCGCGTTCCGGACCGCCTGGGACGGAGTCGACCCGGTCGACATCGGAGTCGGCGGCTCGATCCCGTTCATCGCCACATTCCAGGAGATGTTCCCGCAGGCCGCGATCCTGGTGACCGGCGTCGAGGACCCGGACGCCAGGGCGCACGGCCCGAACGAAAGCCTGCACCTCGGCGAGTTCGCCCGGGTCTGCCTGGCCGAGGCGCTGCTGCTGGCCAACCTGGCGCCCGACCCGGCCTAGACCGGGCCCAGCCCAGACCGAGCCCAGACCGAGCCCGGATCGGTCCCGGACCGGTCCCGGACCGGTCCCGGACCGGTCCCGGGTGATCGTGCCTCCAGCGGGTGGGGAACTGTCGGCGCCGGCTGGCACCATGTGCTCGTGCTTTTCGTAGAGCTGGCCGCGGCGTCGGCGGCGGTTGCGGCCACCTCTGGGCGGCGGGCAAAGGTGGAGCTGCTGGCCGATGCGCTGCGCCGGCTGCCCGAGCCCGAGGTTGCGGCCGGAGCTGCCTATCTAGCCGGTGAGCTGCGGCAACGCCAGATCGGCGTCGGCTGGGCGAGCCTGCGCGAGGTGCCCGCACCGGCCGAGACGGCAACCCTGCCGATCGCCGAGGTGGACGCGATCCTCGGCCAGATCGGCGCGACCACTGGCACCGGATCGCAGCTGCGCCGGCGGGAGCTGCTGCACGCACTGTTCGGCCGGGCCACCGCCGACGAGCAGCGACTGCTGCGCGGGCTGCTCAGTGGTGAGCTGCGCCAGGGCGCTCAAGCCGGGTTGCTGGTCGACGCGATCGCCAAGGCGGCCGGGGTGGAACTCGCCCAGGTCCGCCGCGCGTTGCTCCTTAGCGGTGATCTGAAGACCGTGGCCAGTGCCGCGCTGTTCGGCGGCGCCGACCGGCTTGCCGGGTTCGGTCTGCAAGTCGGCCGGCCACTGGCCCCGATGCTCGCGCAGAGCGCCGCCTCGGTCGCCGACGCGCTGTCCACCACCGGTGCGCCGGCGGTCGTTGATTCCAAGCTCGACGGCATCCGCATCCAGGTCCACAAGTCCGGCCCCGAGATCGGCGTGTTCACCCGCAGCCTGGACGACATCACCGCGCGAATGCCCGAGGTGGTTGCGGCGGTGAGTGTCCTGCCGCTGGCGACCGCGGTGCTGGACGGCGAGGCGATCGGGTTGGACGCCGCGGGCCGGCCGCGCCCGTTCCAGGAGACCGCGAGTCGGGCCGGGCGCCGGGACGCGACTCAGGCCGGTGCCGGCGAACACCTGGTGCCCTACTTCTTCGATGTGCTGCACCTGGACGGCACCGATCTGCTCGACCTGCCCGGCCAGCAGCGCTGGGCCGCACTGGCGACCGCACTGCCGGCCGACCTGCTGGTCACCCGTACCACCGTCGAGACCGTGCCGGACGGTGAGCAGGCGTTTGCCGCCGCGCTCGCCGCCGGCCAGGAGGGCGTGGTGGTGAAGGCGGTCGACGCGCCCTACGACGTGGGCCGGCGCGGCGGCGCCTGGGTCAAGGTCAAGCCCAGGCACACGCTCGATCTGGTGGTGCTCGCGGTCGAGTGGGGCCATGGCCGCCGGCATGGGTGGCTGTCCAACTTGCATCTGGGTGCCCGCGACCCGGCCACCGGCGGGTTCGTCATGCTCGGCAAGACCTTCAAGGGGCTCACCGACGAGCTGCTGCGCTGGCAGACCGAGCGTTTTCTTGAGCTTGCCGTCGACCGCGGTGAGTGGGTAGTCAGGGTCCGGCCGGAGCAGGTCGTCGAGATCGCGTTCGACGGCGTGCAGAACAGCACCAGATACCCGGGCGGAATGGCGCTGCGGTTCGCCCGGGTGCTGCGTTACCGCTCCGACAAGACCGCGGCCGAGTCCGACACCATCGACATGGTCCGCGCCATCTACGAGGGAAGGCCGGGGGCGTGGTGAGCGTGGAGGTGTTCGGCACCGATCGGCTGCTGATCCGGGAGTGGACCGACGCCGACGCCGACTTCGTCCTCGACATCTACTCGCGCTGGGAGGTGGCCCGCTGGCTGGGCGCCCAGCCCAAAGCGCTGACCGAGCGGGCCGAGGCGCTTGCCGCGATCGAGCGCTGGCACGGTCGTAGTGTCGAGCCACCGTTCGGATCGGGGCGATCACCGACCGGGCCTCCGGGGCGCCGAAGGGCACCGTGCTGCTGGTACCGCTGCCGGCGAGCGAGGGCACCGGCAGCTCAGGCGGGGGCGAGGTGGAGATTGGCTGGCACCTCCACCCGGATGCGTGGGGCAACGGCTACGCCACCGAGGCCGGTCTGGCCGCCGCCCGGCGCGGCTTCGAGGCCGGGCTCGACGAGGTCTACGCCGTGGTACGGCCGGACAACGATCCCTCGCTGGCCGTGTGCGGGCGGATCGGGATGACCCCACTCGGCCTGACCAGCAGGTTCTACGGGGTCGAACTCGCGGCCTTCCGGCTGAAAGCACTGTCGTCATTCAAACCCCCAGTAACGATCCGGTAACGGCCGGGATTGGCGCCAAGCTGCGTCCCGATCAGTCACGAATCGCCTTCGGTTGCGCATTCCGACCGCATCTGAGGGGGCAACACCGTGACCACACTCATTCGGCACCGCTCGCGGCCTTGGGTCGTTGGCGGGGCACTTCTAGCCGCAGCCGCGTTGTCGGCTGCCGCGGCATTGCCCGCGTTGGCGCCGGACCGCGCGGGGGCGTCCAGCCACCGCGAGGCGCCACGCATCCTCGGCTTGCCGCAGTACGACAACACGGACGTGTACGCGTTTGTGAGCCCGGACAGGCCGGACACCACGACGCTGATCGCCAACTGGATTCCGCTCGAGGAGCCGGCTGGCGGTCCTAACTTCTACCCGTTCGCGAACGACGCGCTGTACGAGATCCACATCGACAACAACGGCGACGCGCGGGCAGACATCACCTACCGCTGGACGTTCGACGAGGCCAAGACCCCGGGTCCCCGGGACAGCTTCACCGGCAACGGAACGTTCCTGTACAACAACGGGCCGGTCGACTCGCTGAACGACCCGAACCTGCTGTACCTGCAGACCTACACGCTGTCCAGGCTGGACCGGGGCTCCTGGTTCACCCTGGCCAAGGACGTGCCGGTGGCACCGTCCTTCGTCGGGAACGCGTCGATGCCGAACTACCAGGCGCTTCGCGACCAGGCGGTCAAGGACTTCCGCCGGTTCGACTGGCAGGGCAAGACCTTCGCCGGCCAGGCCGACGAGTCGTTCTTCCTCGACCTGCGTGTGTTCGACCTGCTGTACGGCGGCGATCTGTCCGAGGTCGGCAACGACACGCTGGCCGGGTACAACGTCAACTCGGTCGCGCTGCAGGTGCCGAGCAAGGACCTGGTCGCGCGCGGTGGCAACGACCCGGTGATCGGAGTCTGGAGCTCCACCAGCAAGAAGAACGCGTTCGGCTCGTACTCCCGGGTCTCCCGGCTGGGTAGCCCGCTGGTCAACGAGGTGGTCATCCCGTACCACCGCAAGGACCGGTTCAACGCGTCCAAGCCGTCCGACGACGGGCAGTTCGCCAACTTCGTCCTCAACCCCGAGCTGCCGAAGATCGTCGAAGCGATCTACAGCATCCCGGCCCCGGCAGCGCCGCGCAACGACCTGGTCGCCGCGTTCCTGACCGGTGTGGACGGTCTGAACAAGCCGGCCAACGTCACGGCCTCGGAGATGCTGCGGCTGAACACCAAGCCGTTCTCCGGCCAGACCTTCAGCCGGCTGGGTGTCATCGGCGGTGACAACAACGGCTTCCCGAACGGGCGCCGGCTCACCGACGACGTCGTGGATATCGCGCTGCAGGTAGTCGAGGGTGTGCTGCTTCCGGGTGTGCCGGACGCGGTGAAGGGCCTTGGCGACGGCGTGAACGCCAACGACAAGGACTTCGGTGACACCTTCCCCTACGTCGCCCTGCCTGCCTCCGGGTCCGACCCGCGCGGCTCGGCGGCTTCGAATAGCAACGCCGACGCCGGCGTGACCCCGCTCGACGGCGGGACCGTGCCGGACGACTCGGACGAGTCGCTGATCGTGCCCGACGAGGCTGACGTGGCCGACTCGCCCGACGGTGAGGTGACCGACCTGTTCGGCCTGGAGCCGACCGGCAGCACCTCGCAGTGGTCCAGCGAGCCGATGACCACATCGGTCCTGCTCGGGGCACTGGCCGGCATCGTCCTGACGATTGGCGCCTGGACCTGGCGTCGCCGGTCGACCGGCCGGCACGCCGTGGCCAGGGTCGCCGAGACCTCGACCGGATCGACCGAGGGCTAAGGGTGAACCGATGCCGATCCTCCGCAAGCCACTGGCGATGGCGAGCACGGCGCTCGGCCTGGCGGTGCTGCTACTCGCGGCAGCGCTAGTCGGGGGCATGCCCGGAGGGACGAAGCAGGGGTCCGTGGCACCGCAACTGGCGGGCGGTGCCACGGCCCCCTTCGCCATCGACATGGCGTCGGCGGGCAGCCTGTCCGCCACCGTCGCCGCGCTGCAGGAGCACCTGCAGACACAACCCAAAGACTCCCGCTCCTGGGCGACGCTCGGTCTGGCCTACGTCGAGCAGGCCAGGCTGAGCACCGACCCGGCCTTCTACCCGAAGGCCGAGGGAGCGCTCCAGGAGTCCCTGGCCCTGGAGCCGGACAACAACGACGCGGCTGCGCTCGGTCTGAGCTCGCTGGCCTCCGGCCGGCACGACTTCGCTGCGGCCGAGCGATATGCCAGGCAGGTGCTAGCCATCAACCCGGACAGCGCCGCCGGCTACGGCGCCCTGTCGGACGCATTGACCGAGCTCGGCCGGTCTTCGGAGGCGCTGTCCGCGGCCCGCACGATGGACCGGCTGCGGCCGAGCCTGCCCAGCGTGGCCAGGTTGTCCTACCAAGCCGAGCTGCGCGGCGACCTGGACATCGCCAGGAGGCTGCTCGCCGAGGCGTTGCGCCAGGCGCAGGACCCCGCGGATGCGGCGTTCCTCGAGCACCAGCTCGGTGACCTGGCCTGGCTGACCGGCCGGCTGGGCACCGCCGACACGCACTACCGGGCCGCACTGGCGGCCGACCCAGGGCAGGTTGCGGCGCTGTTCGGCCGGTCCAGGGTGGCGGCCGCCCGCGGTGACCTGGCAACCGCGCTCGGGCTGGCCGACACGGTGGCCCAGCGTCGCCCGACCGTGGAGCACGCGGTCTGGTACGGCGAGCTGCTCGATTCGGCCGGCCGGGCCAAACCGGCCGCCGACCAGTACGGCCTGGCCCGGATCGCGGCGGACGTGCAGCGAGCCGCCGGGGTAGCGGTCGACCTGGAGATCGCGCTCTACGAGGCCGACCACGGCGACCCGACCAAGGCCCTCGCCGCGGCCAGGGCGGCCTACCAACAGCGGCCGAGCGTGTTCGCCGCGGACGCCTACGCCTGGGCGCTGCACGTCAACGGCCAGGACCGCAAGGCGCTCGGGTACGCCAAGAAGGCGGCCAAACTCGGCACCGCGAGCTCGCTGTTCGCCTACCACAAGGGCGTGATCGAGCGTTCGCTCGGGATGGCTGACGCGGCTCGCCGTGACCTGGCCCGGGCGCTGAAGCTGAACCCGCACTTCTCACCCCTGCACGCGCCGCTCGCCGAGCGTGCGCTGGCCTCGATGTGAGGACATTCACCATGACCAGGTGGGCGATCCGATGGGCGACGGCTGCGCTGCTCGCGCTGGCCGCGGCGCTGATCGGGGTAGCCGGGGCGCCGGCGGCCAGAGCCGCCGGTGCGCCGCTGCACCCGCTCGGCAACGCCACCACCAACCAGTACGTCGGGCTGCGGGTGGCGCCGGACCAGCTGGCCGTGGACTACGTCCTCGACCTGGCCGAGCTGCCGGCCTATCAGATGTGTAGTGCCGAGTTCGGGGCGGCCGGCTGCAGTCCCGGCGCGGCCGAGGCGGCGGCCGCGGCTGCCCGGCAGTGCGCCGAGATTGCCGGGCAGCTCACGGTGCGGGTGGCAGGTCCGGTCGTCCCGCTTCGGGTCGGTGGCAGTTCGCTGACGTTTCCGCTGGGCACGGCCGGGCTGCTGACCGCGCGGTTCGAGTGCGCGTTGGCGGCCGCGGTCCGGCTGCCGGCCGGTGCCGCGGTCCAGCTGGAGAATCCGGCCCATCCCGGCACGGTCGGCTGGCGTGAGGTCACCGCGATCGGCGACCGGATGACGTTGCAGTCCAGCTCGGTTCCGGCGGAGTCAGCCAGCGCCAGGCTGACCAGCTATCCGGATCAGTTGCTCAGCTCCCCGCCGGATGTCCGGTCGGCGGATCTGGTACTTGTGCCGGGCGGGCCGGCGGCCGAGCCGGCCGCGGGCGTGGCCACACCCGGCTCAGGCGAGTCCAGCCCGGCCACCCGGGGCGTGGATCGGCTGTCCATGGCGTACACCGCGCTGGTCGCCCGCCAGCAGCTGACCGCCGGCTTCGCGCTGCTCGCGGTGGTGCTGGCGGTCGGGCTCGGCTGCCTGCATGCGCTTGCGCCCGGGCACGGCAAGACCGTGATGGCGGCGTACCTCGTCGGCTCGCGGGGCTCGGCACGTCAGGCGATGACGATCGGGCTGACCGTGGCGACCACCCACACCGTGGGCGTACTGGTGCTCGGCCTCGTGCTCAGCGCCTCGGCCGCGGTCGCACCGGAGCGGGTCTACCCGTGGCTCGGGATGGCTAGCGGCCTGCTGCTGGCGATCGTCGGGGTGGGGATGCTGCGCCGGGCAGTTCGGGTAGTCCGGCACGCCAGGGCGCACCCGCACAGCCACGGCCCCGGGCATGCCCACGACCACGGCCGCAGCCACGGGCACTCGCATCCGCACGGTCACCACCACGACCACGCCGCCGGCACGGTTTCTCCCGGTCCACGGCTGCGCAGCCTGATCGGGATGGGCGTCGCCGGCGGACTCGTCCCCAGCCCGTCCGCGCTGCTGGTCCTCCTTGGCGGGATCGCGCTTGGCCGCCCATGGTTCGGCCTGCTGCTGGTAGTGGCGTACGGGCTGGGGATGGCCGGCCTGCTCGCCGCGCTCGGTCTCCTGCTGGCCCGGAGCCGGGCCGTGCTGGATCGCCGAGCCCGCACCGCAACTCGGACCAGGAGCTGGCGGCTGGCCGGCGGGCTGGCTCGCGCACTGCCGGTCGGCACCGCGGCACTGGTCCTGGCGGTCGGGCTCGGCGTCGCCCTCACCGCTGCCCGGACGCTACCGGTCTAGGGTGTGCCTCCCAAGTCTTGGTGGATGCGCGCGGCGATTCAGGCCGCGTCCGGCAAGGCGAAGGAGGAGTCGATAGTGGAGACTATCGGCGACGACGACAACACGGCCGGTCGTCGTCTGGGCGACGATCCGCGCCACCGAAGACTTGGGAGACACACCCTAG
>JAKEEW010000156.1 GCA_022616375.1 Sporichthyaceae bacterium | reverse complement strand
GTGTCCCGGTGCCGGAGCACGCTGGCGATCTCCGCCAGTGGCGCGCCGGCCGCCAGCATGTCGGTGGCCACCGTGTGTCTTAGCCGGTGTGCCCCCAGTCGGGCTAGCCCGGCTCGGTCTGCGGCCCGGGCGACGATGGCCCGCACCGCATGGGCGGTCAGCGGTGTGTACGGGGCGCGGAGCTGCACAAACAAGTGCTCGTTGTCGCGGCGGGGCCGGCCTCGGCACACGTAGCCGGCCAGCGCCTGCCCAACATCACAGGGCAGCGGCAGCCGTTCCTGGCGGTCGGCCTTGCCCCGCACCAGGATCTGCCCGTCGCGCCAGTCCACATCCGCGCAGCGCAGTGCGGCCACCTCGCCGCTGCGTAACCCCAGCCGGGCCAGCAGCACCAGCACCGCGTAGTCGCGTCGGCCCGCGCCGCTGCGCCGGTCGCAGCTGGCCAAAAGCCGCCGCACCTGCGCCGCGTCGACCGCCCGGGGCAACCCCGCACCGCGCCAAGACGCCACCGTGGGCACCGCCGCGGACAGGTCCGTGCCGATATGCCCCTCCATGTAGGCAAACCGCAGCAGCCACCGCAACGCGGTGACCAGCAGCCGACCCCACCGGACACTGCGATCACGGCACTGGCCCAGCACGAACTGGCTCACCGCGGCGGTGGTCAGGCCAGACCAGCCCCCAGCCGGCCGCACGGCCGCGGACACAAACAGCCGCCCGACCCGCTGGTAGTCACGCACCGTCGTGGTGGTCGACCAGATCCCTCGCTCCCGCACCAGATAGTCGCCAAACGCCGCCATCAGCAGCTCATCTGGCCCGCTGGGCGCCACCGGCTCGGGCACCGCCACTACTTCCAGCCGGCGCATGTACCCCAACAACTGCCGCAGCGCCGACCCAGCCGTGCGGCGCCGATAGCGAGAACCCGACGCGACCTCATCCAGAAACTGCTCGACCACCGACTCCGTCAGCTCCTTCGGCCCGAACCGGTGCTCACCAAGCCAGCGGCTCAGCTGCGCCACCGGCCGAAGCCGCTTCTCCACCGACGACGGTTGGTAACCCCGTTCGGCGAGCAGGACCTGGAAGCCGTCAGCGAACGGCTCCAGCGGACCGCTGACCACAATCGCAGAGCGTCGTCTCATCATCGCCTCCTTCGCCGAAGACCCACGCTCCGGCGAAGGCAGACTCCACCCGTGGCCAGGATTATGCCGAGCGGTATCCCCATACCCACGCGCCCAAGCAACGCACAACCTTCGAATCAAGGCACCGGCTCGGCATAATCCGCCGCTCGGCATAGCTCGGCAAAGGCCGTAAACAGCGACGGACCCCGCTGGACAAGCCGACCGTCGCAGTGCTTAAAGTCTGGCTCGCCGAACGCGGCGGTCGTGAGGACGAATCACTGTTTCCTGCCCGCACCGGCACCCGGCTCAGCCGCGACGCGGTCGAGCGCTTGGTCACCAAGCACGCCACCGCGGCCAGGCTCAACGCCGTCACACCC
>JAKEEW010000155.1 GCA_022616375.1 Sporichthyaceae bacterium | reverse complement strand
TGTCGAACATCCGCTTCCAGCTGTCGAACTCCGACACCGCGTGCTGGATCCGTAGCACCGCCATCCGGTTCCCTCCATGGTCGTGAGGGAGTTCAGTCTAGGGGCGGTCAGTCTGGGGGCGGTCAGTCTGGGGCGGTCAGTCCAGCGAGGCCGCGAACGGCTCGGCCAGCCATTGGGTGCCGTGCTGGCTACGGACATACCCGTCGAATCGCGGCGAGCGGCGCAGATGGTGGCCGCCGTCGACCGGCAGGCACACCCCGGTGATCCAGCCGGCACTCGGGCCGGACAGGAAGTGCACCGCGGCGGCCACGTCCTCGGCGCTGCCCACCCGGCCGAGGGTCATGTTGTCCAGATACTCGGCCCGGATCTCCGGATCCTCGTAGAGCGAGGCGGACAGCTCGGTCGGAACCAGCCCGGGCTGCACCGAGTTGACCCGGATCCCCCAAGGTCCGAGCTCGTCGGCCGCGCTGCGCACGAACATGTCGACGCCGGCCTTCGCGGCTGCGTACGGGGTGAGGTAGGGCGCCGGGATGTTGCCCGCGATGCTGGAGATCACCGTGTAGGCGCCGCCGCCCGCCTCGCGCATGGCCGGCGCGGCGTGCTTGAGCGTGAGGAAGTTGCCGGTGAGGTTCACCTCCATCACATTGCGCCAAGCTTCGACCGGAATGGTCGCGATCGGGGCGAGCCAGCCGACGCCGGCCGAGGCAACCACGATCTGTAGTCCGTTGCCCTCGGCGGCGAAGCGCACTGCCTGCACGACCGCGGCCTCGTCGGTCACGTCGCAGACCGCCCAGCGCACGCCGGCCGACTCGGTCGCCTCCGAGCCGAGCTCGGTCGCGGCCCACTCCAGCCGCCGGCGGTCGCGGCCCACGATCGTCACGGTGGCGCCATCGCGCAGCAGCCAGCGCGCGCAGGCCATGCCGAGCCCGCTCCCACCGCCGGTCACCAGTGCGTTAGCCCCTCGCAAGTTCATCTCATCCCACCCCCGGACCGCGACAAATTCCGTCCGGTCCATCGATATCCCCCCACGCGGCCGCGTTCCGCTACCAAACGGCACATCGCCTGTTGCCGTCAAGGCCCAGGGACACCCCGCACGCCGACTGCTTGGCGCCGAGCCTGGCCCGGAGTGCGCCCGTCCAGCCGACATGTCGTGCGTATACGGCCGCTATACCAGCCGCGGGTCCTGTCACTACTACGACCCCTGCACCATGGCGAACCCCGCAAACCGGCCCAAGAACAACGGTGGCTATGCGCCAATCGTGGTTGCCTCGTTCGCCAACTTCTACTGGTGGCTCTGGTAGCCGCTGCCGGAGCTGGCCACGTGCGCCACCATAGGGCAGCCGAGCGGGTCAGGAGGTCGTGCCGTCATGCAAGATCCACAGGTTGTGGTGGGGTCCGGGATCGACCGGTCCAGGTTGCGCGAGCTGGTAGACCGGGAGCGGATGAGTTATCGCGCCGGGCATCCGCGGTCGCTGGCCGCGTTCGAGCAGGCCGGCGCACATCTGCTCGGCGGCGTGCCGATGACCTGGATGCGGATGTGGCCGGGCGGGTTCCCGCTCTACCTGGACACCGCCCACGGTGCAACCCTGACCGACCTGGACGGCAACAGCTTCGTCGACTTCTGCCTCGGTGACACCGGCGCGATGGCCGGGCACTCGCCGCCGGTCACCGCGGCCGCGGTGGCTCGCCGGTATGCCGAGCTCGGTGGACCGACCACGATGCTGCCCACCGAGGACGCCGCCTGGGTAGCGGCCGAGCTGGCCAGGCGGTTCGGCCCGACGCACTGGAGCTTCACGCTCAGCGCGACCGATGCCAACCGGTGGGCGATCCGGATCGCCAGACAGTTGACCGGGCGGCCGAAGATCCTGGTGTTCAGTTACTGCTACCACGGCAGCGTGGACGAGACGTTCATCGTGGTCGGCCCGGATGGTCCACGCTCCAGGGAAGGCAACGTCGGCGCGCCGGTCGACCCGCGGCAGACCACCAGGGTGGTCGAGTTCAACGACCTCGACGCGCTGGATCGGGAGCTGGCCGCCGGTGACGTGGCCGCGGTGCTGATGGAGCCGGCGCTGACCAACATCGGCATCGTGCTGCCCGATCCCGGCTACCTCGATGCGGTCCGGGCCCTGGCCACCCGATCCGGCAGCCTGCTCGTCAACGACGAGACCCACACGTTCAGCGCCGGCCCTGGCGGCTGCACCCGGGCTTGGGGACTTGCCCCTGACCTGGTCACGATGGGCAAGTCGATCGGCGGCGGGATCCCGATCGGCGCCTACGGCCTGTCCGCCGAGCTGGCCGAGCGGATCCTCGGCGACTCCGACGCCGACATCCTCGACACCGGCGGGATCGGCGGCACGCTGGCCGGCAACGCGCTGTCCATCGCGGCGACCCGCGCGACGCTGGAACACGTGCTCACCGATGCCGTGTTCGAGCGCATGATCGAGCGGGCCGATCGGTTCACTGCCGGGGTCAGGGAGGTGCTGGCGGCCGGGCGGCTGCAGTGGACGATCACCCAGCTCGGCGCCAGGGCCGAATACCGGTTCTGCCCGCAGCCGCCGCGCACCGGCGGGGAGTCGGCCGCCGCCGCCGACCCCGAGCTTGACGAGTACCTGCACCTGTACTGCGTCAACCGCGGCGTGCTGCTGACCCCGTTCCACAACATGGCGCTGATGTCGCCGGCGACCACGGATGCACACGTGGACCGGCACACCGAGGTGTTCGCCGCCGCGGCCGGCGAGCTGCTGAGCTGAGCCGAGCTAGCGCGGGGCGGCTGCCACCTCGTCGATGAACTCGATCAGGCCGGTCATGTAGACCTGCTGGTCGTCGTACTGGGCGAGGTGGCTGCCGTCCGGGCAGTAGAGGTAGCGCCCGTTGCCGAGCTGCCCGGCCATCCACTCCAGGTGCTTGGGGTCCATCGTGTCGTGCCGGGCGCCGATGACCAGCGCAGGCACGGTGATGTCGGGCAGGTCGGACGTGCGGTCCCAGTGCTCGAGCTTGCCGCTGGCGCCGAGCTCGCTCGGCCCCTGCATCGGGACGTACACGGCCGGGTTGAGGTGGGCGAACATCCGGCTGACCGGCTCCGGCCAGTCCGGGATCCGCAGCACGTGCTCGTTGTAGTGGTGCTCGATCAACAGCTCCAGGTACCTCGGGTTCTCGGTGTCTCCGTTCTCTTCGTAGCCCTTGATCTCGGCGAGCACGTCCTGGTCCATCGCCGGCATCAGCACCGTGTTGGCGTAGTCGTTGTACGCCGGGATGCTGGCCATCATGTTGGAGATGATCAATCCGGCCAAGTGCTGCTGATACTTCAGCGCGTACTCGATCGCCAGGATGCCGCCCCAGGACTGGCCGTACAGGTAGAGATTGTCCGCGCCCAGCCCGAGTGCCTGCCTGACCTGCTCGACCTCCTCGACGAACCTGGGCAGCTCCCACAGGTCGGGATCGTCCGGCTGGTCGCTGTAGTAGGAACCGAGCTGGTCGTAGTAGTAGTACTCGAAGCCGGCCGCCGGGAAGTACGAGTCGAACGCTTCGAGGTACTCGTGCGTGCAGCCCGGCCCGCCGTGCAGCAGCAGCACCTTGATCCGCGGGTTGTTGCCGATCCGCTTGGTCCAGACCCGGAACTCGCCTTTCGCAGTCTGGATCGGGATCATCCGGACCCCGCCGGTGAGCACGTCGTCCCGACCCGAGTAGTCCAGGTACGCCTGCGTCATTAGGTCCTCCCGTCGGTCGCGCCGGCAATCGGTTCGCCGTCAATCGACCGGAGAAATCGGACGCTGTCAACGGGCTTCCCAGCTTTCTGGTGTTGTTCGCGGTGCGCTGGCCGACCATCATGAGCACCGGCCGCGGATGTCTGGTGGATCGGAGCAGTCATGGCCACCCAGTTCACGCCCATCCAGGTCGCGCCTGGTGGGGTCGAGGTGGAGTTCGCCGAGCGGGGGACGGGTGAGGCGATCCTGCTGGTGCACGCCGGAGTCTTCGGAGCCTGGTTCGCGCCGCTCGCGACCGACCCCTCGCTGGACGGCTTCCGGGTCATCGAGATGCACCGCGCCGGCTACACCGGGGGAGCCGCGCCGACCGGGCCGGTGTCGATGAGCGAGCTCGCGCGGCACTGCGCGGCGCTGCTCGAAGAGCTGGGCGTCGACGGGGCGCACTATTGCGGGCACTCGTCCAGCGCGGTGATCGGGCTTCAGCTCGCGCTGGACCGGCCGGACCTGGTGCGCAGCCTGGTGCTGCTGGAGCCGGCCGCGTCGGCGTTCCTGCCGCCGGCCGATGTGGAGGCGTTCGGCCAGCACGTGGTGCGCCCGGCGATCAGCGTGGCGGCCGCTGGCGACGTGCCGACCGGTTTCGACATCTTCATGACCGCGGTCGGCGGCAAGGACTACCGCCGGGGGCTCGACACCGCGCTGGGCGAGGAGTCCTACCCACGCATGATCCGCGACGCTCAGTTCTTCTTCGGCGGTGAACTGCCGGCGGTCCGCGCGTGGCGGCTGACCGACGAGGACGCCCGGCGGATCCAGCAGCCGGTCCTGCTCGTGCAGGGCGAGGGCAGCCCGCCGCGGTTCCACGATGCGTGCGCGATCCTGGCCGGCCAGCTGCCCAACGCCAGGATCGTCACGGTGCCCGGGGTCAGCCACCTGCTCCCGCTGGAGGATCCCGCCGGCTTTGGCCGGGTCATCGCGGAGTTCGTGCGACATGGTTGATCCCGATCGGCTGGTCGATCCGGTGACCAAGTCCGATCGGCGATGTGACCGGCGTGCCACGGTGTCCCGCCCTTGCCGCGCTCCGCGGTGACAGGTCCGGCGAACTCGACGAACGTAAGCAGAGCGCCGGCCGCGAAGAACCCTTGCACGCTGAACTCCGCCGGGACCAGCAGCACCCAGCCGACCTGGGCGACTCCGATGGTGGCGGCATAGGTTTGGCAGGCCCGGCGGCGTTGCGGATCATGCCGGGCGGCCCGCAGCCAGAGGAACAGCATGGCCGCCCGCATCACCACGTAGCCGGCCACCATCACCGCGCCGTCCACCCGGCCCGCGTCGAATCCGCTGAACATCCGCGGCATGCCGAGCGCCAGGATGACCACGCCGACCATCTGCACCTGGCCGAACGCCACCACGAACGTCAGGTCGTAGAGCAACTCCAGCGGCGTGGCGGCGCGGTGCGGTTCGTTCGGGTCGCGCCCGACCATCCGCCGCAACCGATGGATCCGCCAATCCTGGACCGCGGTCACCGCCCACCTAGGTCGGTCAGGATCCGTCCCGCAGCTGGGTCAGACGCTCGGATCGGTAGCTGATCTGATCGAACCAGGTTGGGCAGCCCTCGCCGGTGGGTGACTGGGCCATGAATCCGATCCGGCCACCCGCGGCGTGGCCCCCTGTGGTCTGGCCCCCTGTGGTCTGGCCCAGCGTGAAGTGCCGGACGAACTGCCAATGAGCCCCGTCGGTCGAAGCGTGGAACGCGTACGCCGGGCCGAGTCGCGCGATCCGTAGCCATACCGTGTCGGTGCCGGTGAGGACGAACGCGTTGGCGTCGTCGGACCGCTCGCGGGTGACCACCGACACGACCATCGGCTCCCGCTGTGGCGAGTATTCGAAGCACAGCTTGGCCCAGCGG
>JAKEEW010000884.1 GCA_022616375.1 Sporichthyaceae bacterium | reverse complement strand
GGTGGCGGTACCGCGTTCTTCCGAAGTAGCGACGAGAAGTCGTCCGGGCCGGATGGCGACGGTCCGACGGTCCGACCGGCGGCGGATCCGACCGAGGCCCTGGCCAGCTACTGGCTTGATCTAGACGCCCTGCTCAGTCGCGACTCGACCACCATTACCCCGTCGGCAGTGCGCCGGATCGACGCCTTGATCGAGTTTGAGCGTTGGAATCAGAAGCACGCTCCGGCTGGGATGGACATCGCGTTCGCCCGCCGCCCGGAGGCTACGGCGACGACCTTGCGCGATGTGAGCGCTTGGGAGCGCGTGGAGCAGGCGCTCGGCGACGGGGTACGACCGATCCGCGACTCGGTAGGGAGAGTCTTGGACGGGCTAGGTCCGCTCGACCGCGACTACGGCCCGGACCTGGGCGAGTCGGCGGAGCAAACAGGGCCTCCGACCGTGGAGCAGGTGCTGGACCTGCTCGAGGACTACTACACCGAGGCTGCTCGTGCCCAAGGGTCGGCCGGGCGCCGAAGCTGACGGTGCAGTCACTCGCCGACCGCGGCGAGCACCCGGCGGATTCGCGCCGCGGCCGCGGCCGGGTCAGCCGCCGGTGCCAGCCGTTCGGCCCACGACCACCAATACCACCAGGTGCCGTCGTCGGCGCGCCTGACCAGGATGCACTCCGCCAGCTCCCTGGCCACCGGGTTGACCACCCGAAGCGTCGGGATGCCACCAGCCGCAGCCCCGAGCATGACGTGCATGCCGTCGGCGGTCAGCGCCGTCCCCAAGGAGTCGAGAAGATCCGCCTCCTCGGCGGCGAGCGTCACGCTGTACGCCACTGCGTCCACCCCCTTATCGGTACGTCCTGTACCCAACAACGACGCCTGCTCGAATTGGGCACTGTGTCGCGGGGGCTATATCCGGCTGATCCAGATGGGTGTCCGCTACCCTTCGCCGGGCCGCCGGGCCGCCGGGCCACTGGCTTGGCCGTTTGGCGGTGACATCGGTAACGCCGTAGCCGGCCATGAACGGGTAGTGCGTCCGGCACGTGTGAGGTAGATGATTGACCGCACATCGGTCGGATCCAGCGGGAGCGGGACAGTTGGCACATACCAGGCATGCGGAGCAGGCAACCCTGTCCGGGCGCATGGGCCGCGGCGTGGCTGCCGGCCTGGTTGCCGGCACCCTGTTCGCACTGATCACCGTGTGGTTCGTCACATCTACCGATGGCCCGGCCCGAGCGCCGTTCCTGCTGTTCTCCACGATCGTGCTAGGCGATGACGCGATCGAGACCGGTGAGGCGACCGTGCTGATCGGCGTCATGGTCCACGCGAGCCTGTCGGTGTTCTTCGCGATGGCGTTCGGCCTGATCACACACCGGCTGCGGACCAATGGCACGGTTGCGGTCGCTGGGCTGCTCTACGGCCTGCTGCTCTACGTGGTCAACTTGCGGGTGCTCGCCCCGCTCTACTTCCCGGAGTTCGGCGAGTACGCCAACCAGCCGTTCGAGCTGCTGGTCCATCTCATGTACGGCGGCGTGGTCGGGCTCGGTTTCTACAGCTCGGACGTCCGTCGCCAGGAGCCGTTCCTGAGCGTCGGGTAGTCCCGGCGCAGCAGCGCCGGGCAAGCGCTACGGGCCGACCTACAGCAGGAACCCGGCCGGGAACGGATCGTCCGGGTCGAGGAAGTACTGCGCGGTCCCGGTGATCCAGGCTCGGCCGGTGATGGTCGGCACAACGGCGGCGCGGTCCGCCACCGTGGTTTCCTCGACGATCCGTCCGATGAACCGGGTGCCGATGAACGACTCGTTGACGAACTCGTCGCCGACCGCGATCTCGCC
>JAKEEW010000883.1 GCA_022616375.1 Sporichthyaceae bacterium | reverse complement strand
GTCACCACCTAACCCTATCCAGACCGAGCGCATGGGCTGGGAGGCTGGCCGATGAGTGACCGAGATGCATACGCGCATGCGAGAGCGGCTGATCTCCACCCGGATCATTCCATCGGCCAGGTTCCGGTCGCCGGGCACGGGATTGCGGATGGGGTTCAGTCGACGTGCAGGACGATCTTTCCGCCGGCGCGAGCACGTAGTAACGCGTCGAGGGCGGCGCCGGCGTGGTGCCAGGAGTCCTCGAGTGTGATCTGCCCGTCCAGCCGGCCTTCGGTGACGAGGTCGCACAGCCGGCTCAGGTCGCTGGCCGCGCTGGCGCCCCGGCTGAGCTCGTCGAAGAGGTTCATGGTGTTGATCCGGGCACCGGCGGCCCGGTCGAACCGCTTGCCGCGGAAGGTGATCCGGTCGTCGTCGGGTGTCGCGACGTTGACCACCATGCCGTGCGGGGCGAGGTGTTCGATAGCGAGGCCGAACGCGGCACCCCCGATGCCGTCGAGGATGAAGTCGAACTCGCCGATGAACCGGTCGACGACATCGCGGGCGCCGAGTGGCGGCCTGCGCGTCGGGCACGCCGTCCGGGATGGGCGACAGCCAGTCGGTGCGCACGGCCGCCAACTCGGCCCAGGCGCCCGAGCGCACCAGGCCGACCACCCGCGTTCCCGGCGCCGGGCCGGTGCCGTCCGCGGCCGCCCGTTCCACCACCCCGGCGAGGTCCCAGCCGGTGGCCGACCCGTCCGGCAGCTCCGGCAACCGCTCCACCTCGCCGCGGTTCAGCGAGAACGCACGGATCCGCACCAGTACCTCCCCCGGTGCCGGTATCGGCTCCGGCACCTCGGCCAACACCAGGTGGGGAACGACGCTACTCGACCGCAACGCACGCACCAGTCGACCCTAGTGGGTCACGCGCCCGATCGGAGCGGCGCGCAAGCAACCGCGACGAAGCCCAGCGGTCGGCGCGCATGCTCTGCGGCAGATCGGTGTGATTGCATCGCGCTACTATCGCGCCCACGCCGCACCGTTGAGGTCTGTGAACGTAACGAGCGGGCGCGCGGGTTCTACCAGCACATGGGGTTCGTCCCGATCGGGCAACGAGTCGAGGACGACACAGGCCTGACCCTGCTTCGGCTTCGCCGCGACCGAGCGACTCCGACAGAGGACGCACGAGACTCCCACTGTCACTGCCGTTTCATCCGCGCCTGACACCAGCGCGCGCCCAGTGTGGCCCCGCCTGCCGGGTAGGTCCGAAACGGCGGCACCGGCGAGG
>JAKEEW010000882.1 GCA_022616375.1 Sporichthyaceae bacterium | reverse complement strand
GTTGATGTCGGCATGTGTCCACGAACGGTGCTTCGGCGGCCAGTCGTCCCTGGTCAGCGGCACCGACAGTTGCTGCCGGCCGAGGCCGCTTCGGTGGTCGGAGATCGGTTGCACCGGCTAGCGGCGGCGTCAGCGGTTCAGCGGAGCTGATCCGCGGTGTCGCGGGCGCCGAGATCAACAACCCCCGGGTAACAACACCAACACCCACGGGTAACAACACCAACACCTACACCCTCTGGTCATGGTCGAGGTAGCGGGTCGCACGAGTGGCCCGGCCCCAGGACCGACCGGAGGGTTTGTGATGAGCGGAGAGCGTCGTGGCGGCGACCGGGTGAACGCAGCATCCACGCCTGACCGTGCCGGGTTGCCGGGGGTGCGGCTGCGGTCGTCGGGCGCGGTGCGGATCCGGGCGGCGCACGTACTGTTGTGGGCGCTGGTCGGCCTGGCCGCCTTCTCCGGCGTGCGCGGCTTGGCCGTGCCACCGCCTCCATCGGGGTCGGGTCCGGCTGTCGCCCCACCTGCGCCGGCCGGGCCGGCGGGCTTCGCGGAGCTGTTCGTGGCGGCCTACGTCTCGGCCGGGTCGGGCTCGGAGGCGAGCCTGGTGCCGTTCATGGGCGCCGATGTTCCCTCACTGTCGAGGGTCGAACCCGGCGTGCTCGACGTGGGCCGCACGACCGTGGTGGACGCCCGCGAGGTGTCGCGCGGGTACTGGTCGGTCACGGTCGCGGCCGAGATCCGGGCGGTCACCCAGGAAGGCGAGCCGACCTCGCTGGGTCTGCACTTCTACCGGGTGTCGGTCGCGACGGCCGGTGGGGATCCGGCCGCGCTGGTCGCGGTCGGGGTGCCGGCCGTGGTGAGCCTGCCAAGGTCTGCGGCGCCACCGCGCACCGTGTTTGGCTCGGACCGGCTGGCGCGGTCGGACCCGGCCGCGGAGACGGTGCAGCGCTTCCTGTCCGCGTTCCTGGCGGGCCAGGGCGAGCTTGCCCGCTACACCAGCCCCATGTCGGGGCTCGCCGCGGTGTCCCCGCCGCCGTTCCGCTCGGTCGTGGTCGACCGGATCGTCACCGCGGGCCGTGACGCCCCGCCACCCGGGCAGCTGCGGGTGCTGGCCACGGTCACCTGTGTCGACCCGATAGGCGCTCACCAGGTGCTGGCGTACGCGCTTGACCTGGCCAGCCGCGACGGTCGCTGGGAGGTCGCGGCGATGCCGGCCGCGGTTCCCCTCGCATCTCCCGAGCCGTCGACCGGCGGCGCCACCACCCCGCCGGTCGACGCCGAACCCGACCGCGCACCGCCGCCCACGACCGTTGCGAGCGATGGCACACCCGACAGATAGAGAAGGAGTACCGGAAATGATCGATTGGTTGGTCGGCAAGACCGCCGACGTGGAGACCCTGATCCTGGTGATCATCGGCCTGTTGGTCGTCATCCGGATCATGATGACCTACTACTCCACCCGCGGCGCGATCGTCCCGCTCGTGGTGACCCTGGTGGTGGGCGGGTTGGTGCTGTGGGGGATCAACAACATCGACTGGTTCCAGACCAAGACCGACGAAGAGATCCAGGCCGCCCCGACGAGAGTCGCCGCCCGCATTGACTTGTCGAGCCTGACGGCCGCTTGGCCGCCCGGCCAGCCGTCGGCGTGACCGGAGCAAGTTCGATGAGCCTCGCGGACCCTGGGCCGGTCGAGCCGCTGGTTCTGCACTGCCACACCCGCGCTCGCCGCTACCCGCAGGTGGTCGGAAAGATCGCCGGGTACACGCTTCGGTCACCGATCACTCTGCCGCAGTTCGTCACCGCGGTGGCGGCCGGGTTCGTGCTGATCGAGACCCGCGCGGTGTGGGCGCACCTGTCGTGGTGGGGCAACGTTGCGGTTCTGGTGCTGGTCCCGGCCGGGTTGGCCGCGCTGCTTCGCCGGGCCAGGATTGAGGGCCGCAGCCCCTACCTGGCCGCGATGGGCTACCTCGGGCTGCTCACCTCCCCGCGCCGTGGACGCCACCTCGGGCAGTCCCCGCCGCGGGTGGGCC
>JAKEEW010000881.1 GCA_022616375.1 Sporichthyaceae bacterium | reverse complement strand
GCTAAACGCCAGGGGAACCCGAGATCCTCCCCCGCACCGATCGACTCAGCACCATGATCGAGTTGCCGGGAACCCTGCGATCTGCGCTATCGCGACCGGACTCGCTGAGCACCGGTGTTAGCAGGAGGTCGAGGAAGCGCCCCTCCAAAGCAAGTGGTCTTTAAAGTCCTTCGGCACGGCCCACGCTGGCTCGAACCCGACACCCGTCCACCACGGTGCACAACCACCCCGTGGCCTTCGCCGATCCGGCGATTCGCGGTCGTGGTGTGGCGTCGGACCATGTCGCACAGCGTCAGACTGGGCCACGGACCGTTACGCCAGCTTGATCAAGTCGCTGATTGCAGTGCCAACGAAATCTCGCCATCCGCTATTGCGTGGGTGGCCGGTCGCTGGGTTGGTTGGTTGCGCCGAGGAGTTCGGCGCGGAGTCGTTCGGTTTCGGGGCTGGGTTGGAGATCGAGGTGGTAGAGGCGTTGTTCAAGGTGCCAGTAGGTTCGGCGGGCGGCGTCGGGACGTCGGTGGCGGATCTGTAGCCGCATCGCGCGTTGGTGGAGCTGCTCGTTGTATTCGTCGACCTGGAGGGCATGTTCGAGGACGGCGATGGCCCGTTCGGGATTGGTGGGTTCGAGCAGGTCAGCGAGTTCGGCGAGCGTGGCGGCGGCTTGGAGGCGGAGATCTTCGGCGGGGGCGGCGGCCCATTCGTAGCCGAGCCCGTCGGCGAAGGTCCCGGTGTACAGGTCGGTGGCGGCTTGCAGGGCGGCGGCCCATTCGAGGCCGGCGGTGCGGGGTGCGTCGGCCAGGGTGTCGGTGAAGGCCCAGACGTCGACGCCGATCAGGTCGGGGTCGAGGCGGTAGCGTCCGCCGGTGTGTGTGATGAACGCGGCCTCGGCTAGCCCGGTGTGTCGGCGGAGTAGGGCGCGAACGCGGCTGACGGTGGAGTTGAGCGCTTTGGCGTCGGGTTGGTCGGGCCACAGCGCTTCGTGGACGGCGTCAGGGGTAGCGCCGTGGCGGTGCAGGGCGAGGTAGACGAGCAGAGCCCGGCCGAGGCTGCGAAGCCCGCTGGTGATCTCGGCGCCGTTGATGAGCAGGGTGGGCGGGCCGAACAGGCGCAGCGTGACCGGCTGGCTCGCCTCGGCCGCCGTGTTGCTGCCCGGTTCTGGTGCGTGGAGCGAGTAGCCGGCGGACTCGGGCGGTGTCTCTGCCGAGTCCGTTGGCAATGGTGGGTGAATCGGGTTGGTTGCGGCGGCGCTGGTCTTCCATAGGCGCAACAGTTCGCTGGTCTCGTTGGGTGTGAGCGTGTAGGGGCGCAGCCCCGGTGGGGGGACGGCCAGACCGCCTTGCGATTTGGCTTCGGTTTCGGCGAGGTGCCAGGTGGTACCGGGTGGCCAGGGGCCGAGGAGGATTCCGCCGATGCCGCGGGGTGCGCCGAGTCGGAGGACCTCTTGGACCCGAACGGCGTTGGGACCAGGGGTGCAGATAAGCAGCACCGGGGCGAGGGGGTCTTCGTCGGGGTGGTCGCGGCGTAGCTGGTGTACGTCGGGTAGCTGGTAGGCGCCGAGCAGCCGGCCGCGGGTGAGCAGGTCGGCTTCGGCCCGGCCGAGTGCGTGGTCGAGGGTGTCGGCGACCTGCAGCCGCTGAAGCGAGCCGGCGGGTGGGTCGACGCCGAGCAGCTCGAGGTCGGCGCGGGTGATGTGCACGGTCGTGTGGTGGGCGTGTTGGGTGGGTGCACCTGCGCCCAGAGTGGTCGTGAGCAGGTAGCGGGCCAGGCCGGGTGCGCCTGGGCCGGTGAGCCCGAGCCCGCCGACGGCTGGGATGTCCAGCACGTGTTCCTCGCCGCTGGGCAGGGTGCCGACGGGGAGCACTCCGGGTGGGTGCGGCCACGCGGGAATCGGCTCATCGTCGATGGCTGCGGTCGCGGGCGAGATTGTCGACGCAGCAGGTTCGGGGTCCTCGGCGGGGGTGGTGCGCCGGTGGGTGGCCAGCCAGGTCCGG
>JAKEEW010000880.1 GCA_022616375.1 Sporichthyaceae bacterium | reverse complement strand
TTCGACGAGGCGGTTCCCAGCAGCGCGAGCAGCACCAGCAGCACGACCGCTGGCACGACCGCCGCCACGACCGCCTGCCGCCGCATCAGCGCACGCCCCCCCGCGCCGGCACCCGACCGCTGGCGCCGGTGTAGGCCACCCGGCGCGGGCGTCGCACCAGCCAGGGAGCGCGGACGGGTGCCGCCAGGGCCAGTGCCAGGCCGGTGACGATCCCCTGCTCGTTGCCGGGGATCCAGGTCAGGTACCAGATGAGCTGGGTCACCAGCAGCGCGGGGAACACGCTCGGCGCCAGCAGCCCACCGCCACCCCAGCCCGCCTCCCGGCCGCCCGGGCCTGGGACCGGGACCCGCCACAGCCTCCGGAGCAGCCCGGCGGTGACGACCAAGAGCGCGACTGAGCCGACGACGCCGGTCCGCAGCATCGTGGTGAGGTAGAAGTTGTGGGCATCGGAGTTCTCCTGCGTCCCTTGGACCACCCGGTGGAAGCCGCTCCCGAACGGTTGGCCGATGATCCACTCCACCGGGTCCCGCGACCAATCCTGGACGAGCTTCGACCAGCCCTGGATGCGCCAGTCAAGGGTACCGGTGCTGAGCGGGTTGGTCGCGGACTCGCTACCGGCGCCCGGGAAGGCCAGGAACGCGCCGACGGTGACGATCCCGGCGGCGACCAGCAGCAGCAACGTCCGGTGCCCGAGCCGCCGCCGGTCGCGCAGCACCACGACGGCGGCGCCGGCCAGCAACGCGACCCAGACGGTCCGGCGGTTGAGCAGCACGACGAACAGCAGCAGCAGCGCACCGACCCCGGTCAGTTTCCGGGCCCGCGTCCCGTGTCGCTGCCAGAACGGGACCGTGAGCATGACCGAGGTCGCGACGAAGAACCCGTACGGCCCGTTGACCACGCGGAACGCGGTGTCGCCGCCGAACTGCTCGGCCGGCACGCCGAGGTTGACGCCGCCGAGGTTCTGCACCCAGCGCAGCAGGATGAGCAGCAGCATGGGGACCGTCGCCGCCAGCCAGATCCTGCCGATTCGATCGTAGCGGACCCGCGACGGGGGGAAGCTGGCGAAGTACACGGCGGTGCTGATGAACGGGCTGTACAGGCGGAACTCGGCCACCGCCGGTTGCAGGCCGAACGTCGCCACGCCCCGGCCAAGGGCCAGCAGCAGCAGCGCGCCGAGCACCAGCAGCCAGCGGTCGAGCGTGGCCAGGCGCGACACCCGCAGCAGCCTGGCCAGCCCCGCCGCCAGCAGCAGCGCGAACACGATGTCGTGGAGCTGGACCGCGACGCCGCCCGGCAGGTTGATGGTGGGCGCGGATTCGACGAGCGCGGCCTTGAAGACCGTCACGCCGAGCACCAGCGCGGCCCCGACCTCGGCCCGCCGGATCAGGACCTCCAGCACCGCCAGGCTGGCGGCGAGCACGACCGCCAGGCCGAGCGCGAGCAGCAGCGCCGTCATGGTCGCGGCCCCGTCGTCGCGGCCGTGCCCGGGTCGCTGACCGTGCCCGAGTCGGTGCCCGAGGCCGGGTCGGTGCCCGAGGCCGGGTCCGGTGGGCCGACCAGCAGCGCCACGAGCCGGCCGCCGACGCTCCC
>JAKEEW010000879.1 GCA_022616375.1 Sporichthyaceae bacterium | reverse complement strand
GTGGGGTGGCGCACGCCCAGGCCTACGGCGCCACCTCGAACTACTGCACCGTCTACGCGTGGTACCAGGAGGCGGGCGATCAGCTTATCGATGTTAGGTGCTTCAATGCCAGCGGTGCCCTGACCGACACCAAGTTCGTGGCCAACTTCGCCCGGGGCAGCCAGGGCACCGCCCGGTTCGCCTACCTGTGGGCCAACCAGGCGTCCAACCCGAGCCCGTACAGCCCGGCGGCCAGCTACCGCTACGACGCGGTGGACAGCTCCGGCATCGTGGTCGACCGGACCGGTACCGGCCAGTATGAGGTCTACCTTCCCGCGGCCGGGCCCACCCTGACCACCTCCTGGCACTTCCAGATCACCGCATACGCCACGTCGGACCGCTGCAAGGTGATCGGCTACTACGCCCCGACCCGGCTGGCCACGGTGGCCTGCCGCAACCACTCCGGCAGCCTGGCCGACACCCGGTTCTCGCTGAGCTTTGCCTCGGCGGCCAGCATCCTCGGCCGTACCAGCGGAACGTATTTCAACTCCTGGAGCAACAACAGCACCTCCGGAGTTGAGCATCCCTCGACCGGAGTCTATGTGATGCGGCTGACCGGCTACCCGGACGACCCGAAGGGGCACGTGGTGGCGGACTCACTGCTCAACGGCTCGGACTACTGCCACATCGTGAGCTGGACCGACGCCGGGGCCGAGCTGCAGGCTCGGGTGGCCTGCTTCGCACCCGGTGGCGCGCCGACCGACGCGGTGTTCTACGTCGCCGCCACCTGGTAGCCGCCCCGTAGAGTACAGCGCGTGAGCACTCTTGCGGCCGAGCCGCCCGCGCCGCCCGCCTGGCGGGTGATGCTGTCCTACCTGCGTCCGCACTGGTCTGCCCTCGTGGGCGGCGGCTTGTTGAGCCTGCTCACGGGGGCAACCGGGCTGGCGCTGCCCCTGGTGGCGCGGGAGCTGATCGGCGAGCTGGCCGCCAACCGGTCCGTGACGACGGCCCTGGTGGCGATGTGCGCCCTGGTTGTGGCAAACGCGGGGATTGGTGCAATCGGGGCATACCTGCTGCGGCGGACCGCCGAGTCGGTGGTCCTCACCGCCCGGCAAGGGCTGGTGGGCCGGCTGCTGCGGCTGCGGGTCTCGGCGGTGGACGCCACCGAGCCGGGCGACCTGATGTCGCGGGTCACCGCCGACACCACCCTGCTGCGTGAGGTCACCACCAGCTCGTTCGTGGGTGGGATCACCGCGCTGCTGACCTTCATCGCGACCATCATCATGATGGCGTTGATGGATGTCGTCCTGCTCGGTGTGGCGATGGTGGCTCTGGTCCTGGCCGGATCGGTCATCGGCCTGGTGGT
>JAKEEW010000154.1 GCA_022616375.1 Sporichthyaceae bacterium | reverse complement strand
GCGGGCGGCGGCCGGCAGCCGGACCACCACGCCGACCAGCCGGCGGCCCTCCAGCGGCACCCCGATCGCCTTGGCCCGGACCGCAAGCTCGGCTGCCGGATAGGCGTGCGACAGGATCGCGGTGAGCAGGGTGCGGTGACTCTGCCGTTCCAGGCTGGCCTGGTCGCGCTCGACCAGGACGTTGAGCGCGATCGTGGAGGCGGCCCGTTCCAGCACCACGGTGTGCCTGGGGGCCGGCTGTTCGGCGCAGACCAGCACCAGCCGGCCCCAGTCGTGCCCGCGGGCACCGACCGTGGTCACCAGCCAGGCCGCGGTCTCGTCGTATCCGGTCCGGCCCGGCACCCGTACCGAGCGGGACTTCTGCTCCCAGTTGCGCAACAGCTCACCCGGATCGGCGCCGGCGGCGTCGTAACCGAGCACCTGGTGCGAGAGGTTCTCCAGCACCACCGGGCTACCGGTCATCCGGGCCACGTGTCGCATGATCTCTACCAGCTCGGCGCCTTCGACCGAGAGCTCGGTGAAGATCTGGTGCACCTCGTCCGAGGAGCGCAGCTCGGCCAGCTGGGCGTCCACGATCAGGGCGTGCACCGACTCTGTGATGGTCACGAACGGGGTACCCCGGTGCAGCTCGATCAGCGCCAGGCCACGCCGGTCGGCCGCCTTGACCAGGGCGGCCGGCAGGGTCCGGTCGTAGCGGCGGCCGAGCTCCACGGCCAGCCCGACGACGCCGACATCGGCCAGGTCGTCGATGTAGGTGGCCAACGCCCCGGACTCCTCGGGCAGCGCGATCCCGGTGGTCAGGACCAGCTCACCGCCACTGAGCTCCCTGGCGATGTCGATCACCTCGGAAACGTGCACCCAGCGCACCGGTTGGCGCAGCGCCTCCTGGCCGGCTACCACCCGGGGTGCACCGCGACGCACCGCGTCGAGTTGTAGCACCTCCGCCACGGTAGGTAGCACAATGCCTCCGAACGTGATGTCAAGGCCGACCCGCAGTCAGCTTCCACGGTGTCATGTCCGCGAATCAATGGCGCGCCGTGCCCTTAGGTCACGGCGCCGTAGCGATTTCGCAGCTTGGCGCCGTTATGCACAACGGAATCCCTTGCCCCGAGGTGGGCAAGGTGACAGGATCGGCCGTCGCCAGGATGACTTGAGTCCTATCCCCCGGAGGACCGTCCATGAGCAACCGAAAGATCATTCCTTCCGCACTTCCCGGCGTCCGGCCCACCGGCCTTTCCCGCCGCGGCGTCCTCCAGGCCCTCGGGGCCGGCGGCGCCACCCTGGCCGGCGGGAGCTTCCTTGCCGCCTGTGGAACCGACCCGACGACCACCGAACCCGGTGGGGTCGCGGCCGAGGACAAGTCGGATACCGACAAGAGGGTCAACTTCTCGAACTGGATCGGCTACATCGACACCGACGAGAACGACGAATCCGTGCACCCGACGCTGGTGGCCTTCACCGACCAGACCGGCGTGGCGGTGAACTACACCGAGGACATCAACGACAACGACGAGTTCTTCGGTCAGATCCGCCCGCAGCTCGAGGCCAGCCAGGACACCGGTCGCGACATCGTGGTGTTCACTGACTGGATGGCCGGCCGCATGATCAACCTTGGTTGGGTGCAGGAGCTCAACAAGTCCAACATCCCGAACGCGGTCAACCTCGAGGCGAACCTGCAGAACGTAGGCTTCGACCCCGGCCGGCGGTTCTCGCTGCCCTGGCAGTCCGGGTTCACCGGCATCGGGATCAACCGGAAGGCCGTTGAGGATCTGGGCGTGAACCCGGACTCGATCAACACCATCGACGCCCTGCTCACCACACCCGAGCTCAACGGCAAGGTGACCGCGCTGACCGAGATGCGCGACACCATGGGCCTGACCCTGCTGTCCATGGGCAAGGACCCGAACGCCTTCACCGAGGACGACTTCGGCGCCGCCATCGAGAAACTGCAGCAGGCGGTCGACTCCGGCCAGATCCGCACGTTCACCGGCAACGAGTACGTCGGCGACCTGCAGTCCGGCTCAATCGCGGCCTGCATCGCGTGGTCCGGAGACGTGATCCAGCTCAACTTCGAGAACGAGGACATCACGCTGGTCACGCCCGAGCACGGCCAGATGCTGTGGTCGGACAACATGGAGATCCCGAACCTGGCTCAGCACAAGAAGAACGCCGAGCTGATCATGAACCACTACTATGACCCGGCGGTCGCGGCACAGCTGGCCGCATGGGTGAACTACATCTGCCCGGTCAAGGGTGCCCGCGAGGCGATGGAGTCGATCGACGCCACCCTGATGGACAACCCGCTGATCTTCCCGGACCAGGCCACCCTGGATAAGAGCAACGTGTTCATGGCCCTGGACGAAGAGACCGAGCGCACCTACAACGACCAGTTCCAGGCATTGATTGGGAACTAACTAGTGACAACCAAGCGGACCGACGCGGCCGGCGGGGATCTACACCTCGCCGGCCTAGTCAAGCGATTCGGCACGTTCGTCGCCGTCGACGACGTCACCCTGACGATCCCGCAAGGATCCTTCTTCGCCCTCCTCGGCCCGTCCGGGTGCGGCAAGACCACGACGCTGCGGATGGTGGCCGGCCTCGAGCTGCCGACCCACGGCCGGGTGCAGATCGGCGACTCCGACATCACCACGAAGAAGCCGTACCAGCGCCCGGTCAACACGGTGTTCCAGAGCTACGCGCTGTTCCCGCATCTGAGCATCTTCGACAACGTGGCGTTCGGGCTGCGCCGGCGCGGTCAGCGCAAGGTGACCGACTCGGTGCTCGAGATGCTGCGGCTGGTGCAGCTCGAAGGGTTCGAGCGGCGCAAGCCGATGCAGCTGTCCGGTGGTCAGCAGCAGCGGGTGGCGCTGGCTCGGGCGATCATCAACCGGCCACAGGTGCTGCTGCTGGACGAGCCGCTCGGCGCGCTCGACCTCAAACTGCGCCGCCAGATGCAGATCGAGCTCAAGCGGATCCAGACCGAGGTCGGCCTGACCTTCGTGCACGTGACGCACGACCAGGAAGAGGCCATGACGATGGCCGACACGATCGCGGTGATGAACGATGGCCGGATCGAGCAGATCGGCAACCCGGCCGACCTGTACGACAACCCGGCGTCCACGTTCGTGGCCAACTTCCTCGGCCAGTCCAACCTGCTGGACGCGCAGATCACCGGCCAGCAGGGTGACGTGCTCACGCTGGACGTGCACGGCAGCCGGGTCGCGATGCCAGTGGGCCGCTGCCGGGCCACCACCCGGGACGCCTACGTCGGGGTCCGCCCGGAGAAGATGCGGATCGCCAGGGTCGGCGATCCGGCCGAATCCAACGGTGACAACCGGCTGCAGGGCACGGTCACCGACTCGAGCTTCATCGGAGTGAGCACGCAGTATCTGGTCCAGACCGCTTGGGGCCAGGAAGTCACGGTGTTCTGCCAGAACATCGGACCCACCGGGCGGATCGAGCCGGGCGAGCAGGTCCGGCTGGCGTGGGACCCGGCGCACACCTTCGCCCTGGACGCGACCGGCGATATCCACGCCGGCGCCCAGCTGGACGAGTCGGCCAGGATCCCTGACCCGCTCGGAGTCACCCGATGAGTGCGGTCGCCCAGCTGCCGGCAAGCACCGGTCCGCAGGGCGGGCCGCCCGGTGACCGGCCGGCGCCGACCGGACAGCGGCGCAGCCGGGTCGCCTACCTGTTGCTGCTGCCGGGCATCGCCTGGCTGATCGTGTTCTTCCTGGTGCCGATGTTCGGCTCGCTGTTCAGCATGTCGCTGTCCGAGGGCTCGCTCGGGCGCGGCTACACGTTCACCGGGCGATGGGCGAACTACACCGACGCCTGGAGCCAGTACTGGGAGTACTTCGTCCGCTCGTTCATGTACGCCGGTATCGCGACCGTGCTTGCACTGGTGCTGGCGTACCCGCTGGCCTACACGATCGCGTTCAAGGCCGGCCGGTGGCGTGGCCTCCTGCTGATCATGGTGATCGCCCCGTTCTTCACCAGCTTCCTGCTGCGCACGCTGGCCTGGCGCTCGATCCTGGCCGACACCGGGATCGTCGCCGATGTGCTCAACGTGTTCACGGTCAACGACGTGCAGTTGATCAACACGCCGCTCGCGGTGGTGACTGGGCTGACCTACAACTTCTTGCCGTTCATGATCTTGCCGCTGTACGCCAGTCTGGAACGGATCGACCCGCGCTTGATCGAGGCCGGCGGTGACCTCTACGCCTCGCCGTTCACTGCGTTCCGCAAGATCACGTTCCCGCTGTCGATGCCGGGTGTGGTCGCCGGCACGCTCCTGACGTTCATCCCGGCCGCCGGTGACTACATCAATGCCGAACTCCTCGGCACGGTCCGCACCCGGATGGTCGGCAACGTCATCGACAGCCGGTTCCTCAACGTCACCGACTATCCGACCGCCGCCGCGCTGTCGTTCACGCTGATGGCGACGATCGTCGTGCTGGTCGCGCTGTATATCAAGCGGGCCGGGACCGAGGAGCTGGTGTAGGCCATGACTCCTAAGTCTTCGGCGGTCCGGATCGGCGCCCGGACGACGACCGGCGGCGTTGTCGTCGTCGCCGATAGCGCCACTATCGACTCCTCCTCCGCCTTCCCGGTCGCCTCCCGGTTCGCCGTCCGAATCCACCAAGACCTAGGAGGCACGGCCTCATGAGGGCGATCGACTGGATCCGCGGTCATCTGGTGGCGTTCGCGGCCGCGGCCGTACTGCTCTATCTGTTCGTGCCGATCTTCGTGGTGGCGCTGCTGTCGTTCAACGAGCCGGCCAGCCGGTTCAACTACACGTTCGACAAGTTCACTTTGGACAACTGGACCAACCCGTGCGCGCCGGCCGGGATGTGCGAGTCGCTGACCCTGAGCATCAAGATTGCGGCGCTGGCGACGCTGGCGGCCACCGTGCTCGGCACGCTGGTCGCGTTCGCGCTGGTACGGCACCGGTTCCGGGGGCGCGGGTTCACCAACCTGCTGATCTTCCTGCCGATGGCCACCCCCGAGGTGGTGATGGGCTCGTCGCTGCTTGCCCTGTTCGTGAGCGGGCTCAATTTCATCAAGCTCGGGTTCTGGACGATCCTGATCGCGCACATCATGTTCTGCCTCAGCTTCGTGGTGGTGACCGTCAAGGCCCGGGTTGCGAGCATGGACCCGAACCTGGAGAAGGCCGCGATGGACCTGTACGCGAACGAGCTCAGCGCGTTCGTCCGGGTCACCCTGCCGCTTGCCCTGCCGGGCATCGTGGCGGCCGCGATGCTGTCGTTCTCGCTGTCGTTCGACGACTTCGTGGTGACCAACTTCAACAAGGGCAACCTGAACACGTTCCCGACGTTCATCTGGGGCGCGAACCAGCGTGGGATCCCGCCACAGGTCAACGTGATCGGTACCGCGATGTTCTTGATCGCGCTGCTGCTCGTGGTGGCCGGGCAGGCGGCCGGACGCCGCCGCCAGGCCGGCTAGCGCGGCCGCGAGGCCAGCTCGTGTCCTCGCCTGGCCGGCCGGTGCGATCGCGACGCTGGCCGGCCGGCCGGCGGGCCGGGGCCGCTAGCCGCGGCTCGGCCCGGCGCCGGATCCGGCCCGACCGCTACTCGACGGGCGTGGGTAGGAGTCACTGGTGCTTCCGTTCGACGACCTCGACCCGGACTGGCTAGCCCGCAGGCGTAGCGTGAAGTGGCGCCGCTATCCGGTGGACGTGTTACCGGCCTGGGTTGCCGAGATGGACTTCCCGCTGGCCGAGCCGATCGTCGCGGCGCTGCGGACCGCGGTGGAGTCGGGGGACACCGGCTACGTCGATCCCGACTGGGCCGAGCTCGGTGCCTCGTTCGCCGCGTTCGCCGACCGCCAGTTCGGCTGGCCGGTGGACCCGGCCCAGGTCGCGCTGGTGCCGGACGTGAACGCCGGGGTTGCCGAGCTGGTCCGGATCGTGACCGAGCCGGGTGATGGCGTCGTGCTGAACACGCCGGCCTACCCGCCGTTCTTCGCCGGGCTGGCCGATGTCGGCCGGCGCGCGGTCCGGGTGCCGATGCGGCTGGATCCAGCGGCCGGCTGGACGTTCGACCTGGTCCGCACCGAGCAGGCGTTCCGCGCCGGAGCCCGCTGCTACCTGCTGTGCAACCCGCACAACCCGACCGGCCGGGTGTTCACCCGGGCCGAGCTGCTCGGGCTGGCCGAACTGGTCCAGCGGTACCAGGTCACCGTGATCAGCGATGAGATCCATGCTCCGCTGGTGCTGCCGGGCGCCACCTACGTGCCGTGGCTGTCGCTCGGCGAGGGCCCGGCCGGGCACGGAGTCGCGTTGCTGTCCGCGTCGAAGGCCTTCGACCTGGCCGGGTTGAAGTGCGCGCTGGTAGTGACCGCGCACCCGCGGATGCAGGCGATGGTCTCCCGGGTGCCGGACGAGGTGCCGTTCCGCGCCTCGATTCTCGGCGCGATCGCGACCGTGGCCGCGTTCACCGCCGGAGACGCCTGGTTGGACGCGCTGCGCACCCAGCTGGACGGCACCCGGCGGCTGCTGGCCGAACTGCTCGCGAAGCACCTTCCGGCGGTGGGCTACCGCCTGCCCGAGGCGTCCTACCTGGCCTGGCTGGACTGCCGGGCGTTAGGTCTCGGTGGCGACCCGGCCGCGGCGTTCCTCGACCGGGGCCGGGTCGCCCTGGTCCGCGGGCTCGACTTCGGCGACGACGGCTGGGGGTACGCCCGGCTGAACATCGGCACCTCGTCGTCCCTGGTCGCCGAGGCGGTGCGCCGGATGGCCGTGGCAGTCGGACCGGAAAACGGACCGCGAAAACTGTCGTAGCACCTCAGTACGATCGCGATATGAGCAGTCCGAAGGAGCGCACCAGCATCAGCGTCGACCCGGCCGTGCTGGCCTATGCGGAGCAGGAGGTGGCCGCCGGCCGCGCCCGCAGCGTGTCGGCGGTGGTCGAGCAGGCGGTCCGCGATCGGATGACCAGGCGGGCCAGGTTGCGTGAGTTCCTCGACGGCGAGCTGTCCGCGGCCCGCGAGCGCGATCCGGTTGCGTTCGCCGAGTCCAGGCAGCGGGTGGCGGCCCTGTTCGGCCTCGAAGTCTCCGAGGCCGGCCCGGAGCAGGCGCACCGGGGTCGGTCGGCGTGACCCGGGCGCAAGGGCCGGTCCGCGTGATCGGCGGCAAGGTTCTGGACAGCACCGTGCTGGTGGCCATGGCCGGCCGCCGGCTGGAGGCGCTGCTGGTGCTCGACTACGCGGAGCGGACCGCGTCGACGTTATTGGTGCCGGCTCCGGCGGTGGTCGACGCCTACCTCGAGCTCGATTCGGACGAGGCCGCGATCCTGGCCGAGCTGCTCGACTCCGGGGTGATCGTGGTCGACCCGCTGACCGCGGACAACGCGCCGGCGGTGGCCGGCCGGATCCCAGCTCCCTTGCTGCGCGCGCACGAGGGGCGCGGGCTGCTCGCGCTCGAGGTCGGGCACGCGGCCCTGCTGGCGACCGCGCGGGGCTGGCCGGTGGTCACCTGCTCCACCGCACGCTGGGTGGGCGCCGAGGGTGTCCAGGTCGAGCTGATCAACGACAAGTAGTCGACGCCTGGCGCGGGCCTGTTGGGCGTCGCCGGAGTGGGGTGCCCGTCCCGGAATTCCGGTGGCGTCGCCGGGGCGGTCCTGCCCATACTCGCCAGGTGCTTACCTCCTTGCTGATCGGGCTCGGGCTCGGCGCGGCCGTTGCCGCCCAGCCTGGCCCGATCACCCTGCTCATGATCCGCTCGGTGCTGCGCGGCGCGCTGGCCGTCGGGCTCGCGATGGCGGTCGCGGTCGCTCTGATCGACACCCTGTACGCCGCGCTCGGCGTGGCCGGGATGGCGCCGCTGCTCACGATCGGGCCGCTGGAGCTGATTCTCGGCCTGGTCGGCGCGGCGGTCCTGATCGCGATCGGCGCGCGCACCCTGTGGTCGGCGTTTCGGGTTCGGCTCGGCGGCGAGTCCGACGAGGAGGTAGCCACTCCGCGGCGGGCGTTCCTGACCACGCTCGCGGCGACCGCGTCCAACCCGCTCACGATCGCGTCCTGGGCGGCGATCTTCGCCGCGGCCTCGTCCGCGGGCGCGGCGGGTGGCACCGCGGCCACGCTCGCGCTGCTGATCGGGGTCGGGGTGGGCAGCCTGGTCGCCATGAGCGTGCTGGCGCTGCTGGTGAGCCTGGGCCGGCGCCGGGTCGGCCGGCGGACGCTAACCGGCGTCGATGTGGTGGCCGGCACCGGGATCGTGGGCTTCGGCGGTGCGCTCGCGATCGCCGCGGTGCTGCACGACTAGCCGACGTGCTGTAGGCGGAACCGTCCAGGCCGGCCGGGACCTTACCCGGCCCAGCATGTGGGGGCCGGACCTAGCCGCTGGGCGTCGGGGTCGGCGAGGGAGTCGCGGTGGCCGCCGGGCCGAGGTAGTCGTGGATGATCAGGTCGCCGGTGAGCATGCCGTACCGAGCCATCAGATCCACCACGCGCTGCAGCCGGGCCGCGTTGTTGGAGATCGGGTAGGTCCCGATCCCGACCAGCGCCGCGGTCACCTTCGTGATCTTGGTGTAGGACGGCAGGACCGTGCGCACCTTGCCCGGGTTGCGGGTGGCAAGCTCCTGGGCCTTCTGCAAGGCCGAGACGAAGGCCGCCCCGGTGCCGCGGTAACGCTTGGCCCAGGATTCGGTCACCATGTAGCCGGACAGTGGAAGCTCGGACAGCGAGCCCTCGGCCGCGTCGGCCAGCTTGCGCGCCCCGATGGTCTGCTCGGCCGCCGAGACGTACGGCTCGAGCATCCACGCGGCATCTACGGTGCCGTCCTCGAGTGCACCGGCCATCTGCTTGAACGGCATCTCCACGATGGTCAGCGGAAGCCCGGTCTCCAGATCGACGACACCGTCGACGATCGAGACCACCGACTTGGAGGCCAGGGTCTGGGCCAGCGACAGCTTGCCGAGCGGGTAGCTCGGGTCCACCGCAACCTTGCGGTTCTGCAGATCCACCACCGAGCCGATCCCGCTGTCGCGGGTGGTCATGATCTGCAGTACGCCGGGACCGGCCGCATAACCCTCGGCCAGGATGCGCAGATCGGCGCCGCCCTCGAGCTCCTGGAAGATCGGCACGTAGTCGCCGAGCGCGATGTCGACCCGGTCCTTGGGCTCCTTGGCCTCGAGCACCGACTGGGCCCGGTCCGCGGTGATCTTTACGATCTCGACGGATAGCCCGACCTCGGCGAAGTAGCCCTCCTGCCGGGCCAGGTAGAGCGGCGCGGCGTCCACGGTGTCGGGCACCCCGACCCGGATCGAGCTCTTCTCGACGTTGCGGCCTAAGTCGCTGGGTTGATCGCCACAGCCGGTAACCGTGATCAAGGCGGCCACCCCGATCACCGCCAAGCCCCGGTGTAGCGGACGGCCCGTCATCATCGACTCCTTGCAGTTGGTCCGGCGAGCAGCTCCCGGTCGACCGGGCGAGACTCGCTCGCGCATCCTAGCTGGCCGCGCCCGGATTGTGGCTTGGCGTTGTCGAATGCGTCAAAGCTGTGCTCAAATGACCCGCTGACACGCCTGCGCCGATTTGCCTTAGGGGCCATGATGGGACCCACAGGTTTCGGCACCTGCCGGGTCGAGGCGAGAGTAGAGGGCCAGTGCAGCGACGATCGACGACGCCACGCCGAGGATCTCACCCGGTACCGGCGTCGTTCACTACCCAACGTGACGTCCCAACTACGCTAGGCATCGAGGGTCGCGACCAGCCATTGCCTGCGCTGGAGGCGGTGCCCGCCCCGGTCGAAGTGGGCCGCCGGTACGCCCTGCGGAACTGGCGGGTGCGAAGCCGGTTAGTCGCTCTGATCCTGGTACCGACGGTGGCCGCTGTCGGTCTGGCCGGATTCCGAGTTTTCGCCTCGCTACAAAATGCCGAGGCGTACGCGCGCACCTACGAGCTGGCGCTGATCGGTGAAAAGGTTGCCGACCTCACCGGAAAGCTCGAAGAGGAGCGCGACGAAACCGCGCGATATCTGGCCCGGCTGGCCGGAAACCGCACGTCCGATGTGGCCATCGTGGACGCGCAGAGCGACCGGGTGGACGAGGCGATCCGGGTCTACCACGAGCAGGTCGCCGAGTTCTCCCAGACCTTCGAGGACGACGAGATCAACGACCAGCTCACCCGCATCGACGGCCAGCTGGAGCGGATCCCGCAGATCCGCGAGGCGATGCGGACCACGAGCGTGGACTCGGTCACGATCAGCGAGGACTACACCCAGATCCTGGACGAGCTGCTCGAGCTCGACAAACATCTCGGCACCGGGATCCGGGACGCGGAGATCACCGGCGCGGCCCGGTCGCTGGATGCGCTAGGCCGGCTCAAAGAAGCTGTCGCCGCCGAGCGAGGTCTGATCTTCGGCGTGCTGAGCCTGGGTGCCTGGAGCACCGAGGACCGGGAGCGGTTCCACCAGGCCGACGCCAACCGCAAGGCCGCGCTCGCCGACCTGATGCGCGCGGTCAGCCCCGAGCAGGCCCAGCTGTGGAACCAGTTCGTGTCCGGTCCCGACGTGGACGAGGTCGCCCTGATGCGCGACCAGATCTTCGCCGCCGAGGAGGACCTGAGCGGGTTCGGCGAGGACATCTGGTTCCAGGACTCCAAGGACGAGCTGGACCTGATGCGGGCGGTGGAGACCCAGATTAGCGGCCAGCTGCTGGATCGCAGCGACATGCTGCACCAGTCCGCACAGCGCGACGCCTTGATCGACACGTTGGTCGTGTTCGGCGTGCTCGGTCTGGCCTTTATCGGCATCTCGGTGATCGGTCGATCCATGACCCGCCCGCTGCGCCAGCTGCGGACCACCGCGATGGAGGTGGCCGAGTCCCGGCTGCCGATGATCGTGCGCAAGCTGCAGGAGTCGGACGGTAGTACTCAGGCGCCCGACGTCGATCCGGTGGACGTGCGTTCGGTCGACGAGATCGGCGAGGTGGCCCGCTCCTTCGATGCGGTGCACAGTCAGGCCGTCCACCTCGCGGTCGAGCAGGCCCAGCTGCGGTCGAACGTGAACGCGATGTTCGTCAACCTGTCCCGCCGCTCACAGAGCCTGGTGGAGCGGCAGCTGCGGCTGATCGAGCGGCTGGAGAACTCAGAGCAGGACCCGGATCAGCTGGCCAACCTGTTCAAGCTGGACCACTTGGCCACCCGCATGCGCCGTAACGGTGAGAACCTGCTGGTTCTCGCGGGCGAGGAACCGGAGCGCCGGTGGAGCCAGGCGGTGCCGCTGGTCGACGTCATCCGGGCCGCGATCTCCGAGGTCGAGCAGTACGAACGGATCGAGCTGTCCGCGCTGCCCGACGTCGAGGTGTCGGGCCGGGCCGTCAACGACGCGGTGCACCTGCTCTCCGAGCTGCTGGAGAACGCCACCGCGTTCTCCTCAGGCGAGACCAGGGTCCAGGTCACCGGCCACGTGCTCGGTGGCGGCGGGGTCATGGTCGAGGTCGAGGACGCCGGTATCGGCATGGATCCGCTCGAGCTGGACGCGGCCAACGAGCGGTTGACCAACCCACCGGTCATCGACGTGTCGGTGTCCCGCCGGATGGGACTGTTCGTGGTCGGCCGGCTGTCCCACCGGCACGGCATCCGGGTCCGGCTGCGGTCCTCGGGCGGTGGCGGGATCGCTGCCCTGGTGGCCCTACCGCCGGATCTCGTCTCGTACGGCGGGGCCGCGCTGGTCGGCAGTCCGCAGCCGGCCGCGCTTCCGGTCGCCCCGACTCCGCCGCACGGCCTGGTCCGGCCGCTGGCCCAGAGCCCGGTGGGCGCTGGGGCCGGTGGTTCGGGGCTGCCGACCCGGCAACCGAGCTACGGCACGAACGGCATGCTGGCCGGGCCGGGTTCCGAGCCCGGCGGTCCGCTGCCGCAGCGGCCGGCTCCGCTGTCTCCGCCGGTCGGCATCCCGGCGATGCTCCCACCGGCCACGCTGCCGGCTCCGGAGCCGCTGACTCCGGCCGGTGGGTTCCCCATGGTTCCGCCCCCGCCTGGGCCGCCCAGCGGGCCGCGGACCGGCGGTCAGCCGATGGTCCCGCCGCCCGGATCGGTCCCCGGCGGACGAGGCCCGTCCGGACTCGTGCCGGGTGCGCCCGGACCGTCCGGGCCAATGCCAGGCGGGCCAATGCCAGGCGGTCCGTCCGGGCCGATGCCCCCGTCCGGTCCGATGACCGGGCCCTCCGGACCGGTGCCGGGTCCGCCCGGACCGCACACCGGTGCGCAGCCCATGGTTCCGCCGCCGGCCGGCCCGGGAGTGGGTTCCGGCGGCCCGGGCACCGGTGGTCATCCGGTCGTTCCCGGCACCGGCGCGCAGCCGATGGCTCCGGGCGCCGGCGGGCAGCCTGCCAGCCCGCGGACCGGCGCCCAGCCGGCCGTCCAGACCGGTGGTCTCAACGTGCCTACCGCGGCCTCGGTGTCCAGGCAGGCCGACGTGCTCGACCCGACCGCACCGATGTCGTATGCCGACCGGGACGCCGAGCCGATCTTCGCGGCGATCCAGTCCGAGTGGTTCAAGCGCAGGAGACCGGCCGCCCCGGCCGGGGTCGACCCCTACGCGGACACGGCCGACCAGCCTGTGGTGCCAGCCTTCGGCGCACCGCGGGCCGACCACCAGCCGCCTGCCGCGGCCCCCGCGCCGGTGGGCGGGCTAGGTGCCCCGGCGCCGGCCCCAGCACCGGGACCGGCGCCGGCCCCAGCACCGGGACCCGCACCGGCCTACGCGGCCTCGGCGTCGCTCTCACACCCGACGGCGGAGGAGATGGTGGCGGAGGAGAACTGGGCATCCCCCGGCGACGAGGGGTGGCGGGCCGCGGAACTGGTGCAGAATCCGACCGTGTCCGGCTACACCACCTCCGGGCTGCCCAGACGGGTGCCGAAGACCAACCTGGTTCCCGGCGCCGCAGGCGTGCAGAGCAGTCAGGACGGCGGCGGCCGACACGCGGCCAGGTCGGCGGACGAGGTTCGAGGCCGGCTGGCCAGCCTGACCGCGGGCACCCGACGCGGGCGGGACGAAGGTCGGGACGGGTCAGAGGGAGACCCGCACTCGACTGGCAGGATTCCAGTTGGCAGCTCGCCGACTGGAGCGAACCAGAACGAAGCAATGCGGCGGGGTTCAGATGAGCCCGCCGACGGACAGGAGAACGGGTGACCACCGACCTCAGTCAGGCCGCGCAGAACCTGAACTGGCTGATCACTAACTTCGCCGACCAGGTGCCCGGCGTCGCGCACACGGTTGTGGTGTCCGCGGACGGGCTCCTGCTCGCGGTGTCGCAGGGCTTCCCGAGGGACCGGGCCGACCAGCTGGCCGCGGTGGCCTCGGGACTGCTCAGCCTCACCCAGGGTGCGTCGCGGGTGTTCGAGGGTGGGCAGGTCACCCAGACCGTCGTCGAGATGGAGCGCGGGTTCCTGCTCGTGATGTCCATCAGCGACGGTTCGATTTTGGCGGTACTTTCCGCGCCCGACTCCGATCTCGGCCTGGTCGGATACGAGATGGCTCTCCTGGTCGAGCGTGCCGGGCGTGTACTTACACCTGCCCTCCGCGCGGAGCTCCAGAGTGCACTACCGCGCTGAACTCGGGGTGGTCCCTGGTGAGTACAAGCGAAGAAGAGGCGCCCTGGGCGCTGGTCCGGCCGTATGCCATGACCAGAGGGCGCACCCGTCCGCGTTACCAGTTCGCCATCGAAGCGTTGGTATCGACGACGGACTTCGGCTCGCAATCGCACCAGCGGGGGACTCCTGAAGTACAGACGATCATCGAGCTGTGCCGGGAGATCCGATCGGTGGCTGAGATTGCAGCGCATTTACGGGTGCCCCTCGGGGTGGCCCGGGTCCTGGTCGGTGACATGGCGGACGACGGGTTGGTGCGAGTGCATCAGCCCGGACACGAGGATGGGCAGCCAGATCTAACGCTGCTCGAAAGGGTGCTCAGTGGACTTCGCAGGCTCTAGTACGGCCGCTCGGCCGTTAGCGAATGCCGCGACGACGACATCCGTCAAAATCGTCGTCGCCGGTGGGTTCGGTGTCGGCAAGACGACGTTCGTCGGCTCAGTGTCCGAGATCGCCCCGCTGACGACCGAGGCGGTCATGACGTCGGCCAGTGAGGGCGTCGACGACCTCGCGCAGACCCCGGGCAAGACCACCACCACGGTTGCGATGGACTTCGGCCGGGTATCGCTGGACAGCGACCTGCTGCTGTACCTGTTCGGCACCCCCGGCCAGCACCGGTTCTGGTTCATGTGGGACGACCTGGTCCGGGGCGCGATTGGAGCGGTCGTGCTGGCCGACACCCGCCGGCTGTCCGACTGCTTCCCGGCGATCGACTACTTCGAGGAGCGCCGGCTGCCGTTCATCGTCGCGGTGAACCGGTTCGACGGCATGCTCACCCACGCCGTCGACGAGGTGCGTGACGCGCTCACCGTCGGCCCGCACGTGCCTGTAGTCACCTGCGATGCCAGGGAGCGGCTGTCCACCAAGCAGACCCTGATCTCGCTGGTCGAGCACGCGATGGCGATGCGCCGGGCCGGGACCGCTTACTGATCTCGCCGGCGCTCTCGCCCGGTTCGTGCCGCCGGCGCGCTACTACTCCGTGATCGCTGTTTCCATGATCTTTCCTTGCCATCCTGGCAGGTGGTGCCTCAAAGAGATCATGGAAACAGCGATCACGGACCAGGAGCGGACCAGGAGCGGACCAGGAGCGGACCAGGAGCGGACCAGGAGCGGGCCACCGAGGCGAACGCGGGGAGGGGCGGTGTGGTTCGGGCCGGCTACAGCGCGGCGAACGCCTCTTCCAGGATCCCCAAACCCTCGTCGAGCAGGTGCTCGGGCATCACCAGTGGCGGCAGCAGCCGCAGCACGTTCCCGTAGGTCCCGCAGGTCAGCACGACCAGCCCGTTGGCGTGGCAGTGCTTGGCCACCGCCTGGGTGATCTCCGGCGCCGGGGTCTGCGCCTGCCGGTCGCTGACCAGCTCGACCGCCACCATCGCGCCGCGCCCGCGGACGTCGCCGATCACCGGGAACTTCTCGGCCAGCTCGGTGAGCCGCCCGAGCAGCACCGAGCCCATCGCCTCGGCCCGGCCGGCCAGATCGTCGCGTTCCAGGGTCCGGATCGCGCCGAGCGCGGCCGCGCAGGCCACCGGATTCCCGCCATAGGTGCCGCCCAGCCCGCCGACGTGCGGGGCGTCCATGATCTCTGCTCGGCCGGTCACCGCGGCCAAGGGCAACCCGCCTGCGATGCCCTTGGCCGTGGTGATCAGGTCCGGCACGACGCCCTCGTGTGAGCACGCGAACATCGCGCCGGTCCGGCCGAAGCCGGTCTGGATCTCGTCGGCGACGAACACGATCCCGCTGGCCCGGCTGTAGTCGGCCAGGCCGGACAGGAAGCTGGGGGCCGGCACCACGAAGCCGCCTTCCCCTTGGATCGGCTCGGCGACGATGCAGGCCACGTTGTCCGCGCCCACCTGCTTGTCGATCAGTGTGATGGCCCGCTCGGCCGCCTCGGCCCCGGTCATCCCGGCCGGGTCCCGGTACGGGTAAGAGGTCGGCACTCGGTAGATCTCCGGCGCGAACGGCCCGAAGCCGTGCTTGTACGGCATGTTCTTCGCGGTCAGTGCCAAGGTCAGGTTGGTCCGGCCGTGGTAGCCGTGATCGAGCACGACGACGGCCTGGCGATGGGTACACGACCGAGCGATCTTGACCGCGTTCTCGACCGCCTCGGCGCCGGAGTTGAACAGCGCCGAACGCTTCTCGTAGTCGCCGGGGGTAAGCCGGTTGAGTTGCTCGCAGACCGCGACATATCCCTCGTAGGGCGTCACCATGAAGCACGTGTGGGTGAACTCGCCGACCTGCCGCTGGACCGCGTCCACGACCTCGGGTGCACTGTTGCCGACGTTGACGACCGCGATCCCGGCACCGAAGTCGATCAGCGAGTTGCCGTCGGCGTCGACCAGCACGCCGCCGCCGGCCTTGGTCACGAACACCGGCAACATCACGCCGATGCCCCTGGCCACCGCCCCTTGCCGGCGGGCGAGTAGCGCTTGGGACGCCGGACCGGGAATGGTGGTGACTAGGCGGCGCTCCTGGCGGACGCTGTCGTCGATCATGCCACCCTCTCAGTTTTTCGATAGCAGATGACACGATAGCCTTCGTAATCACCAGCGAAAAGCCTCTTTAGCAACGAAATCCGTGGAACAGCCATCAGACCTGGCGGTAAGGGAGCGGAGATGACGGACGTACGGCCATTCTGGCTCGCCGGTCGCCCCGAGACGGGCGATGACGTGCTCGAGGTCACCCACCCGTACGACGGCCGGGTGGTTGCCCAGGTGGCGGTTCCCACCGACAAGCAGGTGGAGCAGGCGGTCGCCGCCGCGGACGAGGTACGGGCGGCCGCGGCCGCACTGCCGATCGCGACCCGGGCCGAGGCGCTGGCGCACACCTCCCGCCGGCTGGCCGAGCGGGCCGAGGAGATCGCGGCCCTGATCACCGCGGAGAACGGCAAGCCGATCCGGTGGGCCAGGCTGGAAACGGCGCGCGCGGTGTCCACGTTCCGCTGGGCCGCCGAGGAAGCCAGGCGGTGGAGCGGACAGGTGCAGCG
>JAKEEW010000878.1 GCA_022616375.1 Sporichthyaceae bacterium | reverse complement strand
GCTTCTTGGCGGCGTCCTGGGTGTACTTGAGCAGCGTGGTCCGCGGCGGCTTGCTGTCCAGCGACCCGTCCAGCGAGCCGGACTCGACCCGGTTGAACACGTCGGCGGTGTTGCTGTTGAGGGTGACCGAGATGCCGTCGACGTAGTTGGCGCGCAGGTCGTCGGCGGCCTGGTCGTAGTTGGGGTTGCGGACCATGTTCAGCTTCCTGGTCGGGTCGAACCCCGCGATCGGCCGCATCGTGTCGCAGCTGGAGACGTCGAGCTTGTCCGAGCCGGCGAGCTGGTAGGGGCCGGAGGAGATGAGGTAGCGGCCGTAGTCACCGGCCTTCTCGTCGAAGCACTTGGCGACCTCCTTGGGGATCGGCGCCGTCGCCGGCATCGACAAGCGGTACAGGAAGTCACCGGTCGGCTCGGTGAGGTGGAAGACGATGGTGGCGTCGTCGGGGGTCTCGATGCCGGAGATCGGCTGCGAGGAGGCGGCCTTGCCGTCCATGCCCTTGACGATGCCGAAGTAGTAGAAGCCGTACTGGGCGGCGAGGTTCTTGTTGTTGACCCGCTCGAAGGCGTACTCGACGTCCTTGGAGGTGACCTCGCGGTTGACCGGCTGGCCGAACTTCACGCCCTTCTTCAGCTTGAAGGTGTAGGTCAGCCCGTCCGAGGAGACCTCGGGCATGTCCTGGGCGAGGTCGGGGAACAGCTCGTTGCCGGCGACGCCGGCGACGTGCTTGTAGTTGACCAGGGTCCTGGTGAGCGCCTGGTAGTGCTCGATGGCGGTGCCCAGGTACTCGCCGGTGATGTCGAACGCGTTGGTGAAGTTGAACTCCTCGGTCGCGGTCCGGTAGACGCCGCCGCGCGTCGGGGTGCCGCTGGAGCCCCCGGAGCCGGAGCCGGAGCCGGAGCCGGACTTCGAGTTGTCGTCGCTGGCGCACGCGGCTGCCAGCAGCGCCACGACCAGGGCGAGGCCGACCATTCCGAACGCCTGTCGCTTCCTGCCGATGTTCCTGCTCATGTTCCTGTCTCGCCTTTCGCGATCTCGAGCGTCAGTTCGACGTCGCCAGGGGCCGTCGCCGGATGCCCGACAAGCTCGGCGCGTCCAGGTCCGGGTCCGGACCACGGTCCGGACCGTGGTGGTGACAGCCCTTCCAGCCCTTCATCGGCTCACCGCTCGCCCGGCCCCAGCGCATCGCGCAGCCCGTCGCCGACGAGGTTGAACGCGAGCGTTGTGAGCAGCAGGAACAGGCCGGGGAACAGCATCATCCACCAGGCGACCGTGAAGAGCTGGCCGTTGGTGGCGTCCGACATCATGCGGCCCCAGGACGGCGTCGACTGGGGGATCCCGACCCCGAGGAAGGACAGCGAGGCCTCGAAGATGATGTTGGCCGGGACGATCAGGGTGGCGTAGACGGCGATCGGCGCGACCAGGTTCGCCAGCAGCTCGCCGAACATGATGCGGCCGCTGGAGGCGCCGAGCGAGCGGGCGGCCTCGACGAACTCCCGCTCCCGCAGGCTGAGGACCTGGCCGCGGACGATGCGGGCGATCTGCGGCCAGGTGAACAGCGCGATGATGCCGATCACAAGGCTCAGTCCCGGCTGCAGCAGCCCGCCGAGGCAGCCGTCGGCGCTGACCGAGCAGACCGTGGAGATGCCGATCGCGAACAGCAGCAGCGGCATCGACAGCACCATGTCGACCGCACGCGAGACGACCGTGTCGATCACCCCGCCGCGGAAGCCCGCAGCCAGCCCGAGGACCACGCCGAGCAGGGTGGCGATGCCGGTGGCGAGCAGCCCGACCAGCAGCGAGGTCCGCGCGCCGTACAGCACCCGCAGGAACACGTCGCGGCCGACCTGGTCGGCGCCGAACCAGTAGTGGCCGTTGGGCCCCTTCGGCAGGCCGAGGTCGCCGCCGAGCATCCGCGGGTCGAGGTCGTTGGGACCGTGGTGCAGGATCAGCTTGAACAGCGGCGCGGCCAGCGCCAGCACGAGCAGGGCCGCCAGCGCCACGACGCCGGCGACCGCGGCCCGGTCCTGCACGAAGCGTGCCCGGAACAGATCCCAGGATGACCGGCCGACAATCTCCGCACCTGCCGGTACCGCTGGAGCCAGCTCCGCCTCGGTCAAGCTGGGTTGGCTCATGCCG
>JAKEEW010000877.1 GCA_022616375.1 Sporichthyaceae bacterium | reverse complement strand
GGGAGAACCGGCAACAGATAGCGATCGCCATGACCAACGTCAAGCGGGAGACCGAGGAGGTCACCTTCCCCTGACGGCGAAGCCGGCGGGCACTAATTGGTGACCAACCACCGTGCTGCTCGCCCCTAGATCGGGCTTTGCCTACTGGTTGGGAGGCTCGCCCGGGCGGGTGTGCTCGGCGAGGAACCGCTCGAGTTCGGCGCCGAGCTCGTCGGCCGTCGGCAGGGGGCCGTTCGAGTCGGCCAAGAGGCTGGCGCCGGACTGACCCCGGACGAACGCGTCGTACTGCTGCTCCAACGAGTGCACCACCGCGGCGGCCTCCTCCGCCTGGGCGACCTGCTGGTCGATCTCGGCGCGGGCGAGCTCGGCGGCTTTGCGCAGGTCCTCGGTCGGCAGCAGCAGGCCGGTGGCTTTTGACACTGCCGTCAGCAGGCGCTCGGCCGCCGCCGGGTACTCGCTCTGCGCCAGGTAGTGCGGTACGTGAACCGCGAACCCCATCGCGTCCCGACCGGCCTGGCCGAGACGGTACTCGAGCAGATGCCCGGCGGCACCGGGCACCTGCACTCGGCGTAGCCACGGCTCATACCCGGCGATCAGGTCCCGCCGGGTGGCGTGCGCGGTCACTCCGGTGGGGCGGGTGTGCGGCACCGCCATCGGAATCGAGTTGAAGCCGACCGTCAGCCTCACCCCGAGCCGGTCGATGAGGCCGATCAATGCGGTGGTGAACCGTTCCCAATGCAGATCCGGCTCCGGACCGCTGAGCAGCAGGAACGGGGTATTGGATCCGTCGTGCAGCAGGTGCAGGGCGAGGCTGGGCTCCTCGTAGCTCTCCCAGCGGTCCTCCACAAAGAGCATGACCGGGCGGCGGGAGCGGTAGTCGAGCAGTGCGTCGATCTCGAAGGTGGCGATGATGCGGCTGGACAGCGACGTGAGCAGGTGCTCACGCGCCAGGCGACCAGCCGCGCCCGCGTCCACGAACCCGGTCAGCGCCTGGATCAGCACCGGTCGACCCAGCTCTGGCAGGTCGTCAACGAGCTGGTAGAGATCCTGAGGATCAGGCACCGTGGGCTCCTTGGTGGATGGATTGACTCCTCATTCCTACCCCATCCGGGCGCGCATCGACCGGCACGGGCGGGCGCGTTTGTGATGTGGGCGTTTCTTCCATGCGGGTGCCGGGCCCTC
>JAKEEW010000876.1 GCA_022616375.1 Sporichthyaceae bacterium | reverse complement strand
GCCCTGGCACCTCTTGGCGCCCCGGCCGATCGGGGTCTGCAAAACACGCTCGAAGGGGCTGGTTCCTTTGCAGAACGCCTTCCGTTTCCTTGGCCGTGACATGGCGGTCGACCTGGGCACCGCCAACACCCTGGTGTATGTGCGGGGCCGGGGCGTCGTGCTCAACGAGCCGTCGGTCGTGGCGATCAACACCAAGACCAACGCCGTGCTCGCGGTCGGGTCGGAGGCCAAGGCGATGATCGGCCGGACCCCCAGCCACATCCAGGCGATCCGCCCGCTGAAGGACGGGGTCATCGCCGATTTCGACACCACCGAGAAGATGCTTCGCTATTTCGTGCACAAGGTGCACCGGCGCCAGGTCCTCGCCAAACCACGGGTGGTGGTGTGCGTGCCGTCCGGCATCACCGGGGTGGAGCGGCGCGCGGTGTTCAACTCGGCCATCCAGGCGGGCGCACGGGCGGCGTTCATCATCGAGGAGCCGATGGCCGCCGCGATCGGGGTCGGCCTGCCGGTCGAGGACCCCACCGGCAACATGGTGGTCGACATCGGCGGCGGCACCACCGAGGTGGCGGTGGTGGCGCTCGGCGGGATCGTCACCAGCCAGTCGATCCGTATCGGCGGCGACGAGCTGGACGAGTCAATCATCAGCTATGTCAAGAAGGAGTACTCGCTGATGCTCGGCGAGCGGACCGCCGAGGAGATCAAGATCAGCATCGGCTCGGCGTTCCCCCTGCCGGACGAGCCGACCGCCGAGGTCCGCGGCCGCGACCTGGTCAGCGGCCTGCCCAAGACCATCACCGTCGGCGCCGAGGAGGTCCGCAAGGCGATCGAGGAGCCGGTCAACGCGATCGTCGACGCGGTCAAGAACACCCTCGACCGGACCCCGCCGGAGCTCGCCGCCGACGTCATGGACAAGGGCATCGTGCTCACCGGCGGGGGAGCCCTGCTGCGTGGGCTGGACGAGCGGCTCAAGCACGAGACCAGCATGCCGATTCACGTTGCCGACGAGCCGTTGCACTCGGTGGTGTACGGCTCCGGCAAGTGCATCGAGCAGTTCGAGACCCTCAAACGCGTCCTG
>JAKEEW010000875.1 GCA_022616375.1 Sporichthyaceae bacterium | reverse complement strand
GAGGAGTCGATAGTGGAGCTATGGCGACTCTCGACTTCGCAGCCGGTCGTCGCCTGGGCGGCGATCCGCGCCGCCGACGACTTGGGAGACACACCCTAGCCCCGAGCGGGATCCGGGCCGGGATTCTAAGCCGCGCTCGGGTCCGGATTGGGGGCCGGGTCGCCGACCAGTCGGGTGCGGTAGACAACCGTCTGGTAGGGCAGCTCGAAGCTGCTCCGGCCGGCCAGATCCGGATGGTCGGCGACCAGCGCACGCACGTCTGCCTCGAGCTGTGCGCGCTGCGCCGGGTCGGCGGTGAGGTAGTACGACCGGGACTGGACCAGCTCGACCAGGCCCTCCGGGGTGTAGCTGACGGTGTGGGCGAACGCCGCCCGCTCGACCGGTCCGAAGCGCAGCCCGAAGCTGCGGTAGCCGACCGCGTCGGACCTGGTGGTGTCCGCGCTGGCCACGATCCGGGTCAGGTCGGCGACCCAGCCGACCGAGTCGTCGCGCAGGTTCCACATCGGCGCGAATACCCCGCCGGGCCGCAGCACCCGGGCGATCTCGTCGTGCGCCGGACCGGGATCGAACCAGTGATAGGACTGGCCGGCGACCACGACGTCCACGCTCGCGTCCGGCAGCGGGATCTGCTCGGCCGAGCCGAGCCGACTGGCCACGGTCTCGGCCGCGGCGGCGCCGAACTGCCGGTCCACCGCCGCCCGCAGGCTGTCCAGCATCTGCTCGTTCGGCTCGACCGCGCTCACCCGGTGGCCGAGCTCGGCGAGCTGGCGGGTCAGGATCCCGGTGCCGGCGCCAAGGTCGAGCACCTGGCGCGGCCGGTCACCGACTGCCCAGACGATCGCCTCCGTCGCGTAGCGCGGCCTGGCCCGGTCGTACACCTCCGCGCCGCTGCCGAACGATCGGCGCTGCCGGTCCCATTCCGCGTCGTCGTCCATCGGCGGGATCCTATGCGACCTGCTGCCCCAGCCCAGGTTGTCGTTGCCGCGTCGAGCATCTCGTCAGCCACGACGCCACTGTCGATGGTCCGGTTTGCGCGTTCCGCAATCCAGCAGCGCGACAAAGCAGCGGAGGCGTAGGGTCAGCGCGTGATCGAGGCTGAGCTGAAGGCGCGGGTGCGCGAGCCCGAGCGGGTCCGCGCCGCGCTGGAGGCGCGAGCCCCAGGCGTGGTCGCGATCTACCGTGACACCTACTACGACCAGCCGGGCGGGGAGCTGGCTGCCGGCGAACGGGAGCTGCGGGTGCGGGTGGTCGAGGACGCGACCGGCCGGCGGTGCATGCTTACCTATAAGGCGGCCATCGTGGACGTGGCGAGCGGGTCCAAGCCCGAGTACGAGATCCGCGCGGACGACCCGGACAGCCTCGACGCGATCCTGACCGGGCTCGGCTTCGAGCACCTGATCGCGTTCGAGAAGCACTGCGTGAATTTCGCCATCACTGCATACGGGCGGGTGATGACCGCGACGCTCGTACGGGTGCCGGAGCTGCCCGGGCAGGCGTTCCTGGAGGTGGAATCCCTCGTCGAGGCCGAGCAAGCCGTGCCGCCAGCGCTGGCCGACATCCGGCGCCTGCTTGCGGAACTGGGCATCAGCGAGACTGACCTGACCATCGAGCTGTACACCGAAGCGGTCGCCGCGAGCCGTGAGCGGGCCTAGAGCGTTCGTTCGGTCCCGACTAGCT
>JAKEEW010000874.1 GCA_022616375.1 Sporichthyaceae bacterium | reverse complement strand
GCCGTCCTCTGCGGCCACCGCCACATCAACGAGTCTGTTCACACCTCGAAGATCAACGGTGGCCGCGCCCCATGTCCACCCGCCACACCGGCCGTGATCAAACTTGAGATCACATTCTGCGGTTGGAGTACTAGGCGACCAGGTGATGGCCGGGCGGCGCGGACTCCAGCCAGGCCAGGAACCCGGTCACCGCGGCCGGGCTCATCCCGAGCTCGACCCGCTGCCCGGCCACTCCGCACTCCAGCACGACCGCACCGGACAGCAGCGCCATCGCCTCCGGGCCGGTGGGCTTGCGCTGGCCGCGCACGGTGAGCTCGCGCCGCGGATACACGTATCGCGGCCGCGGCGAGAAGCTGAACACGCGGTACCAGGCCAGCCCGTCGCCAGAGTAGCGGGCCAGCCCGAACAGCCAGCCCCGGCCGTACTTGCCGGACTTACCGCTGGTCAGTCGCAGGCTGCAGTCGAACGTGCCGACCCGGCGCCGCAGGAAGATCCGGCGCGCGGCCAGCGCGAACAGCAGCAGGAGGCCGGCCGCGGCGACCGCCACCACGATGCGGAGAACCGTGCCCACCCCGGTCAACCCTTCTCGCTCGCCGACCGCCCCAACCAGGCGGAGAGGCTGGACGGATCAGTGTGCGTGCATTCGCCCTTCGGCCGCATGCAACCGGGCCTCGGCCCGCTTCTGCGCGGCAAGATCGGCGTCACCCGACGACCGCAGTCTGGTCAGCTCCGCCTCGGCCGCTGCCACGTCGATCTCCTCGGCCAGCTCCGCGCCCTCGGCCAGGATCGAGACCTGGTCGTTGGCCAGCGACAGGAAGCCGCCGTCCACGGCCGCCAGCAGCACCCCGCCGTCAGCCTTGTCCACCCGGACCGACCCGGTCTGCAGCACCCCGAGCACCGGGGTATGCCCGGGCAGGATGCCGATCTCACCGTCCAGGGTTCGGGCCACCACCATGGTCGCGGTGCCGGACCAGACCTTGCGGTCCGGCGCGACCAGCTCGACGTGAAGCTCTGCCACCGCTGTGCTCCCTACGCCTTGGCCAGCTCGGCGGCCTTGCGCTCGACATCCTCGATGCCGCCGCACATGAAGAACGCCTGCTCGGGCAGGTGGTCGTACTCGCCCTCGGTGAGCGCCTTGAACGAGTCGATGGTGTCCTTGATCGGCACGAACGAGCCAGGGATGTTGGTGAACTTCTCGGCCACGAACGTGTTCTGGGACAGGAACCGCTGGATCCGGCGGGCCCGGTTGACCAACACCTTGTCGTCCTCGGACAGCTCGTCGATGCCGAGGATGGCAATGATGTCCTGCAGGTCCTTGTAGCGCTGCAGGATCTCCTTGACCCGGCTGGCCACCGCGTAGTGCTCGGCGCCGATGTACCGGGCGTCCAGGATCCGCGACGACGAGTCGAGCGGGTCGACCGCCGGGTAGATGCCGAGCTCGGAGATTGGCCGGGAGAGCACCGTGGTGGCGTCCAGGTGCGCGAACGTGGTGTGCGGCGCCGGATCGGTGATGTCGTCCGCCGGCACGTAGATCGCCTGCATCGAGGTGATCGAGTGACCGCGGGTGGAGGTGATCCGCTCCTGCAGGACGCCCATCTCGTCGGCCAGGGTCGGCTGGTAGCCCACCGCGGAGGGCATCCGGCCGAGCAGCGTCGACACCTCGGAGCCGGCCTGGGTGAACCGGAAGATGTTGTCGATGAACAACAGCACGTCCTGGCCCTGGACGTCGCGGAAGTACTCGGCCATGGTCAGCGCGGCCAGCCCGACCCGCAGCCGAGTGCCCGGCGGCTCGTCCATCTGGCCGAACACCAGTGCGGTGTCGCCGATGACCTCGGTCTCTTCCATCTCCAGGATCAGGTCATTGCCCTCACGGGTGCGCTCACCGACGCCGGCGAACACCGACACGCCCTCGAACTGCTTGGCGACGCGGTAGATCATCTCCTGGATAAGCACGGTTTTGCCCACGCCGGCACCGCCGAACAGGCCGATCTTGCCGCCCTTGACGTAGGGGGTGAGCAGGTCGAGCACCTTGACCCCGGTCTCGAACATCTCGGTCTTCGACTCGAGCTGGTCGAACGCCGGGGGCTGGCGGTGGATCGGCCAGCGCTCGGTGACCTCGAGCTTCTCCCCCTTCTCCAGGTTGAGCGGCTCGCCGAGCACGTTGAAGACCCGGCCCTTGGTGACGTCGCCGACCGGCACCGTGATCGGTCCACCGGTGTCGCTGACCACCGCGCCGCGGACCAGACCGTCGGTCGGCTGCATCGCGATCGCGCGGATCATGTTGTCGCCGATGTGCAGGGCGACCTCCAGGGTCAGCGTCCTGGTGTCCTCACCGAGGGTGCGCTCTACGTGCAGCGCGTTGTAGATCTCCGGCATCGCATCGAGCGGGAACTCCACGTCGACGACCGGGCCGGTGACTCGGGCGACCCGGCCGGTGCCCGTCGCGATCTGTTCACTGGCAGTCATGGTTACTCACTCACTCCCGGTCGAAGCGTCGGCCAGGGCGTTCGCGCCACCGACGATCTCACTGATCTCTTGGGTGATCTCGGCCTGCCGAGCGGCGTTGGCCAAGCGGGTCAGGGTGCGGACGAGGTCCTCGGCGTTGTCCGTCGCCGCCTTCATGGCCCGGCGCCGGGCGGCGTGCTCGGACGCGGCCGCCTGGAGCAGGGCGTTGTACACCCGGCTCTCGATGTAGCGCGGAAGCAGGGCGTCGAGCACCTGTTCGGCGGACGGCTCGAAGTCGTACAGCGGATAGATGACATCCTCCGGCACGTCCTCGGCCTCGACCACCTCGAGCGGGATCAGCCGGCGCACCGCCGGGGTCTGGGTCATCATCGAGACGAACCTGGTCGACACGACGTGGATCTCGTCGACCCCGCCTTCCTCGGTCGGCGTCAAGAAGTCGTTGATCAGCCGCTCGGAGATCTCCTTGGCGTGCGCATACTCCGGGCTGTCGGAGAATCCGCTCCACTGGGCGGCCGTCTCACGCTGCCGGAAGCGGTAGAACCCGATCGCCTTGCGACCGACCAGGTAGGGGCGAACCTCCTTGCCCTCGCCGCGCAGCAGCTCGGTCAGCGCTTCGCCTTCCTTGATCGCGTTGGAGGAGTACGCCCCGGCTAGCCCGCGGTCGCTGGTGACCAGCAGCATGGCGGCGCGAGTCCGCTCCTCCTTCTCGGTGATCAGCGGGTGCTCGGCGTTGGAGAAGCTGGCCAGCGCGGACACCGCGCGGGTGATCTCCTCGGCGTACGGAGTGGATGCGGCCACCCGCGCCTGCGCCTTGATGATCCGCGAAGCGGCGATGAGCTCCATCGCCTTCGTGATCTTCTTGGTCGACTGGACGGTGCGGATCCGCCGCCGGTAGACCCTGAGTTGGGCTCCCATTGCGTTACCTGTTAGCCCTTGCTCGGCTGCGGACGGCGGACGTGCCGGACGACCTGCTCCTGGGCGATCTCGTCCTCGTCCAGCGCGGCGACCGGCTCGTCCTTGACCAGCAGCTCGCCGGAGCTGGTCTCGAACGTGGACTTGAACTCGCCGATCGCGTCGGTCAGCGACTGCACTGTGTCGTCCTCGAGCAGCCCGGTCTCCGCGATCGTGTCGAGAATGCCTTTGTGCGAGGTGCGCAGGTAGTCCAGGAACTCGCTCTCGAACCGGCGGATGTCCTCGACCGGCACGTCGTCGAGCTGGCCGGTCGTGCCGGCCCAGATCGAGACGACCTCCTCCTGCACCGGGAACGGGGTGTACTGCGGCTGCTTGAGCAGCTCCACCAGGCGCGCGCCGCGAGCCAGCTGAGCCTTGGAGGCCGCATCCAGGTCGGAGCCGAACGCGGCGAATGCCTCGAGCTCACGATACTGGGCCAGGTCAAGCCGTAGCCGGCCGGCGGTCGACTTCATCGCCTTGACCTGAGCCGAGCCGCCGACCCGGGAGACCGAGATGCCGACGTTGATGGCCGGGCGCACACCGGAGTTGAACAGATCGGACTCCAGGAAGCACTGCCCGTCGGTGATCGAGATGACGTTGGTGGGGATGTAGGCGGAGATGTCGTTGGCCTTGGTTTCCACGATCGGGAGCCCGGTCATCGACCCGCCGCCCAGCTCGTCGGACAACTTCGCGCACCGCTCGAGCAGCCGGGAGTGCAGGTAGAACACATCACCGGGATAGGCCTCGCGGCCCGGCGGACGGCGCAGCAGCAGCGACACCGCGCGGTAGGCCTCGGCCTGCTTGGACAGGTCGTCGAAGATGATCAGCACGTGCTGGCCCTGGTACATCCAGCGCTGGCCGATGGCCGAGCCGGTGTAGGGCGCCAGGTACTTGAACCCGGCCGGCGCGGACGCCGGCGCGGCCACGATGGTGGTGTACTCCATCGCGCCGCTCTCCTCCAGCGCAGCCTTGACCGCCGCGATGGTGGAACCCTTCTGGCCGATCGCCACGTAGATGCACTTGACCTGCAGCTTCGGATCTCCGGAGCGCCAGTTGTCCCGCTGGTTGATGATCGTGTCGATGGCGATCGCGGTCTTGCCGGTCTGCCGGTCGCCGATGATCAGCTGCCGCTGGCCACGGCCGATCGCGGTCATCGCGTCGATGGCCTTGATCCCGGTCTGCAGCGGCTCCTTCACCGGCTGGCGCTGCACCACGGTCGGGGCCTGCAGCTCGAGCGCTCGCCGACCCTCGATCGGCTTGATCGGGCCGTGCCCGTCGATCGGCTCACCGAGGGGGTCGATGACCCGGCCGAGGTATCCGTCGCCGACCGGCACCGAGAGGATCTCGCCGGTGCGCTGCACTGGCTGACCCTCCTCGATGCCGGCATACTCACCGAGCACGACGACACCGATCTCGCGCACGTCCAGGTTCAGCGCGATGCCCAGCGTGCCGTCCTCGAACTTGAGCAGCTCGTTGGTCATCGCCGACGGCAGGCCCTCGACCTTGGCGATGCCGTCGCCCGCCTCGGTGACCCGCCCAACCTCCTCGCGGCTGGCCGCCCCCGGCTCGTACGACTCGACGAAGCGCGAAAGCGCGTCCCGGATCTCCTCCGGGCGGATGGTCAGCTCGGCCATCTCAGGTGTCCCTGTCTCCTCGGTCTGGTGCGGCACCGGTGCCGGTGG
>JAKEEW010000873.1 GCA_022616375.1 Sporichthyaceae bacterium | reverse complement strand
GTGCAGTTTCAGCTCACCAGTGCTGGGGCGCTCGCCGCGGCTGGGCTCGTGTCGCGTCTGGAGACGGTGGACCTGCCGGCGCCACGCGGCGCGATCCTCGACCGCGATGGCGCCGTGCTTGCCGGCAGCGCCGAGGCCCGGTTTGTGTTCGCCGATCCGGGTCTGGTTGAGGACCCGGAGGAGACCGCCGATGCGCTGGTCCAGGTGTTGGGTCTGCCGCGCTCCGAGCTGCTGCCTAAGCTGGTGGCGCATTCACGTGACGACGGTACGCCGGTTCGGTTTGAGTACCTGGCTCGCGGGGTGACCGTCACGACCGGTCAGGCAGTGAGTGCGTTGGGTCTGGCCGGTATTGGTGTGCGTCGAGATGAAAGTAGGGTCGTGCCTGGCCATGACCTGGCCGCGAACCTGGTTGGGTTCACCGGCCGTGACCTGACGGGTCTGGCAGGTCTGGAGGCAAGCTACGACGAGCTGTTGCGCGGTGTCGACGGCCAGCGTCGGTTCGAGATTGGACAGCCCGATGGCGAGGTCAGTCTCGACCATGAGATTCCGGGCGGCTACCGCGAGGAGACGCCGGCCCACCCCGGCAGCTCGCTGGTGCTCACCATCGACCGCGACCTGCAGTTTGAGGTGCAGCGGATCCTGGGCGCGAAGATGCGTCAGGTGGGTGCGAGTGTGGGCGCGGCTGTGGTGTTGGATGTCCGTACGGGCGAGGTGCTGGCCCAGGCGAGCTATCCCTTCTTTGATGCGGCGAACCCGTTGGCGTACCAGGCATCGCAGCGCGGCGACGTGGCGGCCACGCTGGCACTCGACCCGGGCTCGGTGCACAAGGCGATTGTGATGGCGGCATGCCTGCAGGAGGGAGTTATCGGGCCTGATGACTCCGTGCTGGTGGCGCCGTCGATCACCAAAGGTGGGGTTCGGTTCACCGACACGCACTACCATGCCAGGCCGACCCGGATGACGCTGCCGGGCATCCTGGCCTGGTCGTCCAATGTGGGCACCATCATGCTCGCCGATCGGCTGGGCGCACAGAAGCTGTACGAGTACCAGCGGGCCTTCGGCCTGGGTGAGGCGACCGCGGTCGGGTTGCCTGGCGAGTCGACCGGTCTGGTTCGGCCGCCGTCGTTGTGGAGTGGGTCGAGCTATGGATCCATTCCTATTGGTATGGGTGTCTCGGTGACTCCGCTGCAGATGGCTGCCGT
>JAKEEW010000872.1 GCA_022616375.1 Sporichthyaceae bacterium | reverse complement strand
GACGGCGCCACCGGGGTGCGCGCAGATTCCTGGGTCCAGCTTCTTGCGCCTACGGCGTCGGGGACGGTGCTCGGCAGGGGCGAGCGGGTCGGACGTGGCGTCGCGACGCGCCGCGGCGGCACGAGGGTCTGCTCCGGTTGAGCCGTGGGGAGTCGCAGTTCGCTGACGGCGTCGGTGTCGGGGACCAGCCCGTTGGCGAGCGCGGTCCCAAGGTCGGCGGCGAACTGCTCGTAGACCGTGGGGCTGGCACGAAGCTCGTCGACCGGGACCCGCAGGCTTCGCCGCTGGCGGTCGACCAGCCGCAGCCACACGGTGGCCGAGGTGGCCTCCAGGCGGGCCACCACCAGCTCGTCGGTGCGGACCCAACGCGTGCGGCCCGGCCGGCGTACCGCCAGCCAACCCGGTCCCACCCCGAGGCTGCGGTGGCGAGACGGCTACGATGGCGACCCAGCCGACCGCAAGGACGCCTCCGGCAGCCAACAGCGCGGCAGTCGGCCCGACCGTCGTGGCAACACAGGTGGCGACCGCGGCCACGGCCACGAGGTTGGCTGCCAGCGCCTTCCTGCGAGCCGTGCGGCTGGGGGACCACGAGGCCAGCCGCGCCGGTAGCCCGGTGGGGTCGCTGGGGGTGGGTACGCGCCGGCCTCTTGCTCGGGGGCGGGCTGGTCGATCGCAGTGCTGCTGTGGGGGTCGGGGTCTGCCACCGAGGGCCTCCCGGATCGTCGCGGGCCGCGCTCGGTGGCCAAGCATCACCTACGGGTCAGCGCCAACAGCAAGTCGGTGACCAGCGGAAACGCAACTCGACGGCGCTTTCAACCACTTCGAGTCATGAAGAGCTGCTAGCCTTCTGCCAGTTGTGAGCTTAGGTGCTTGTTCGGGCAGAGCATGGCCGATCGAAACCTACGTCGTATCCATTCCATAATTGTCCGACTAGTCCGACGATGTTCTTGTCCTCGATCTGGCCAGCGGGATCGGGACTTCCGCAGCTAGACGGGCTGCGCGGGGTGCATGGGGCTGGTCCGGCTCGTGCCCAGGGCGCCCCAGGTCAGCGCGGCAGACAGCGCAGGGCAGGGCACCGATCTTCGAGCCGCTGTCAGCACATTGTCAGCATGACTGCTGTTCGCGTCGCCGAACCACGCTAGGCGGTGCCCGGTTCGCGCTGTTGCTGGCGGGTTTCGGCGGCGACCTTGAGCACGATCGCCGGCTGGATGACGCGGAGTTCGCAGCCGCCGAGCAGGCAGCCATCAGCCGCTACCGCATCACGTAGAGAGCCTGGAACCTACGGTGCGGGTGTCGGGACGACGGATCGCCATGGTGCGGTCGACCGAATCGGCATTTCCGCAGCCAGATGGGCTGCCCGTGGGCCATGGGGCTGGTCGGGCTCGTGCCAGGGCGCCGCGGGTGGGCTAGGAGATCCCGAGGCTTGTTGCCGTCGCTCAGGTGATGGGCGCCACGGCGAAGCCGACCGAGAAGCGCTTGCACCAGATGACGACGGTCGGGTATTCCGGGGGGCCGATGCCCGCGGGGACGTCGTAGTTCTGGTTGCCCTGATTGCCCTTGAGCCGACCCAGGGTGACGAAGTTGTCGTCGAAGGCGTTCCTGGGCGAGTCGGCCGGCGCCGCGGTCAGGTACACGAACAGGTCTGGGCCGTTCTCCACGTCAAGGTCCTCAAGGCGCAGCACCCGCTGGCCGTCCTCCAGCTCCACCAGCAGCGCGGTGCCGCTGCCGCGGTGGGCGAGGCCACGGAACGTGCCCCGGCCCAGCACCTTGGGCCCGGCGGTGGCGGGTGCCGTGGTGCTGGCCGGCGCCCCGCCCCCGCTCGTGGTCGGGGTCGGATCGGCCACGGACGGCGTGGTGACCGGTGCGCCGGCCAGTGGGGTGGCCTCGTCGACCCGCTCGTCGATCAACAGCCGCTGGGGCTGGTACAGGGTGAGCACCACGACCGCCGCGAGCACGGCAGCGGCCACCACGACCGCGGCGGCGACCGGGTAGCCCCGGACCAGCCGGCGCACGCGGCCAAGGGCGCCGCCAGCTCGTGTCCCTCCCGGCCGCTCGCCCGCGTCGGGTCGTGTGGTGCGCATGTCACCTCTCCTCGCAGCGCGGAGCACCCCATCGACACGATCTTGACAGCCAGCGGTCGGCCGCCTGCCCCCGGTGGGAAGCTGCAAGCAGCCTGTAAGGACTCCGCAAGCACCCAGCGGCTCCACAGCGGCCAGCGGCGGGCTACCCGGCGCCGGCGAGGAGCCGCCGCCGGGCCAGGGCATACTCGTCAACGGAGATCCGGCCGTCACCGTCGGCGTCCACCTCGGCGAAGGCCGTGGCGAGGTCGGAGTCTGCCGTGGACGTCCACAGCTTGCGGAACTCCTCCAGCTCGATGGCGCCGCTGTCGTCCTGGTCGGCGAGCCTGAAGGTCGCCCGGTACATGGGCGTCAGCACCTCGTCGAGGCGGTCGCTGTCGATCAGGTGCTGGAAGGCCAGCTCGTACTCCCCGACCAAGTTCGCCAAATGGAAGGCCAAAGACTTCAAGGAGGCCGGGTT
>JAKEEW010000871.1 GCA_022616375.1 Sporichthyaceae bacterium | reverse complement strand
GAGGGGTTTATCCGGTCGGTGCCGTGTTGACCTCGGTGGACCCCGACACCGACGGCGCCGATGACGGCCAGGGCGAGCCGCCCTTGTCCGTGACGGTGGCGCTCGACGTGAGCATCGAGCATGTGCCATTCGCCGAGCTCCGCATCCACAAGGCCGATGTGAAGCTGGAGGACGGCCCCCGCGACCGCTTTACGGTGCACGGGCGTTACCGGGTCGGCGGGACCAGCGACGGCGTCGACCCGGCGAACGAGACCGTGACCGTGAGCTTCGACACGTTCAGCCAGCGCGTCCCCGGCCGCCGGTTCTCCCCGACCGGGGGCGACGTTCGATTTACCGACAAGGGGCCCGGGATCAAGAAGCTCAAACTCGGAACCGACGGCCGCTTCCAGGTCGACGCGCGCGATCTGGCGCTGGAGAGCGTGGATTTGAGCCGGCCGGTGCGCTTCACCTTGCAGATCGGCGACGACCGCGGCGAGACGGAGATCTCCTTCGACCGCAACGGCCCCTGCGGGCCGCACCCGGGTTCGCGGAGGTGTGCGCCATGACGCGAAAAATGCCCTGCCGAAACCTCCACTGGCCCGTACTCGCGCTGCTGATCGTGCTGCTAGGCGGCTGTGCGTTTCCCCAATTGTCTGTCCACATCCGGCCGGATCCCCTGGTCGTACTGCAGGGCGAAAGCGATACGGTGACGGTCACCACCACCGAGCCATTCTGCTTGCCCCCGTTGCCGTGCGTGGACACGACCGGCCAGGTGTTCGACTTCCTGGTGCAGAACCTGCCACAAGGTGTGACGCACAGCATCGACAGGAGCCTCCAAAGTCCCAGCACCCCAGGGGTGGTGCGCATCACCTTCGAGGCCGGCGCCGGCGCCGTGCCTGGACATTACGACGTGGTGGTGCACACCGTGCTGGCCGGCCGCGGCCTCGACAGCACGGATCTGCGCCTGCGCATCGTGCCCACCGGCGGGGCCGCCGTGAGCGCTGCGGCCTTCGGCATCGCCGCAGGGTCTGGCCATTCCCTGGCGGCGCTGGAGGACGGCAGCGTGCGGGCCTGGGGTTACAACGTCGACGGCCAGCTCGGCGACGGCAGCCGGACCAGTCGCAGCGTGCCGGTCGTGGTGTCCGACCTCGACGGCATCGAGCGCGTTGCGGCTGGCGGTT
>JAKEEW010000870.1 GCA_022616375.1 Sporichthyaceae bacterium | reverse complement strand
TGTCGCGATCAGCAGTTCAGCGAATGACCAGTCCTCGCAGGTGAAGCTGAATACCCCAAGTTGGGGATCCTCCTGGAGCCGGAACCGAACGGCTGAGCGAGGCCGACAGCCATACCCTTGCTTGGCCGCCGTCCGCCGCTGTGTAGGCCCGCCGGGCAGGAGCAGGGCTGACCGTCGTCTTGTGTGTCGCCGTCGCAGTCGCTCCCGTCAGCGCGCTGCCAGCCGATGCGGAGCGCACCCGGGCCACCGAGCAGGATGCCGACCGTCGATGCGGTGGTCAGAACCTCGGCCAGGCCGCCGGTCGGGTCCTGCTGGCGGTGGCCGCCAAGGAGCTGCGCGACGCGCTCGGCCGTCCGCGGGCTCGTGGTGGTGACCCGCCAGGTACCAAGGGTCCGCGGGCGGTTGCGGACCACCGCGGCGTGGTGGAAGCGGCCGGCGAGGTCGGTGGCGTCGGTGGTCGTGGTCTGCGCGGCGAATCCCGGCGACGCGACCTCGGGCGGCTGTGGCATCCCCGGTCCTTCGGCTGGCGGCAGGGCCGGTCCAGCGACCCACATCGGACTCACCGCGAAGGTCACACCTCCAGGGACCTGGGACGGAGTACGCCGTGTCAGCGGGTGGACAGCGCATCTTGACGGGCTGTGCGGCGGTTGTGAATTGTGCGGAGAGCTGTCAGTGAGGCGGGCGTGCGAGGCGTTGCTCGGCACCTTTGTCGCCATGTCGCTGACTGGCGTCTGTGAGCCATGGGGTGAGCCTGTGTGAACCCGGTGTTGGTGCTCTGTGCAGTGCGCGGTGAGGTTCGCGGTGATGATTCCGCCGACATCACCGGACTGCTACCTGCCTGCTACTGGCTGATTCCTGCGGAATCACGACGGGTCGCAGCCGGGCGGGGCGACCAGATGATCGAGACGATCTGGAGCGCCGCTGTGGCGAGCTGCTGATCGCCTGCGATGCGGGCGTGCCTGGCTGCCTGGTCGGGGCTGATGCCGCGGGTGCACAGCCGCCAGGCGGTGTCGGCGTTGAAATCCAGACGCGCATTGGGATGCGAGCACGCCCGGCGGTGCAGCGACCAGCGGCTGGCGGTG
>JAKEEW010000153.1 GCA_022616375.1 Sporichthyaceae bacterium | reverse complement strand
GCGCATGATGGTAGCGATCACCGCGGACCTGGTGTGGACGCACGTGGGGTCGAGTGCCGACTGGGCGCTGGTGCCCTCGAACGGGCCACTGCCGACCTCGCCACCGGCAACGCCGGGAGCGGTCGGGTTCAACGACGCCGGCTGGATAGCGATCGGGGAGGTCCGATGACCAGACCGGCGTGGATTGTCGCTGTCGGGCTGGCGGTCCTGGCCGCCGCCACGACACAGGCGGTGTCGCCGGCCGCGGCGTCAACATCCGAGCTGGCTCCGGCCGCCTCGGCCGAGATCGTGACACCGGCGACGCCGATCGAGCTGTGCGACATCTTCATCGTGGCCTGCGCTGTGATCGGCGAGGCGAGCGAGGCCGCCACCGATGTCGTGGCCACGGTCGGGTCCACGCTGCTCGCACCGCTGGCCGACGCGGTTGCCAGTGCGGTCACCGAGCTTCTCAAGTCGGGCCTGAGCTGGTGGATGAGCCAGTCCACCATCAGGGTGTCCGACGCCGGGGCCTGGGGGTCTCTGTCGGGTCCGATGCTGTGGCTTTCGGGCCTGGTGGCGATGCTGCTGCTGATCGTGCAGGCGATCCGCACCATGCTGAGCCGGCGTGGCGCCGCGCTGCTGCAGGCGGTCGAGGGCCTGCTGGTGTGGGCGGTGCTGGCGGCGGTGAGTGTCGCGCTGGTGGATCTGCTTGCCCGGATGTCTGATGCGTTGACCGAGGCGATCCGAGCCGCCGCGTTCGACGGCGGAACCGAGGGCATGGCCAGCCGGATCGCCGACATGACTCTGCTCGCGCCGGGCAGTCCGGCGCTGGTGCTGCTGATGGGACTGCTCGCCTTCCTGGTCGGGGTCGTGCACATGTTCGTGCTGTTCTTCCGGCAGGTGGCGATCCCGATCCAGACGCTGCTGCTGCCGATCGCCGCCGCCGGCCAGGTCGGGCAGGGCGCCTCCCGGGAATGGCTGGGCCGGCTGTGGGCCTCGATCCTGGCGGTGCTGGCGTACAAGCCGGTCGCGATGCTGATCATCGGGGTGGGGTTCTCGGAGGCCGGCACTGGTTCGGATCTGGTCGACGCGATCCGCGGGGTGGCGACCCTGTTGCTGTCGATCGTGGCGCTGCCGGTGCTGATGGCCCTGTTCAGCCCCATCCTGACCACCGGCCGGGGATCCGGCGGTGGTGTGCTCGGCGCTGCCAACACGGCCGTGTGGGGCATGTACCTGCTCGGCGGTAGGCGCGGCTCAGCTGCCGAAGGTTCCGAGGCTGGTCCCGCCGCCGCCCCGGCGCCGACTATTCCCGCGGCCGGGGCCGCCCCGGCTGCGCCCGCACCCGCAGTGCAGGTTGCCAACACCGGCACGACCGCCGCTGCTCCGGCATCGGGCTCGGCCGTGCCGGCGGTGACGGTGGCCGTGGTGGCCGCCGAGGCCGCGGCGAAGGCCGCCAGGGAGGCGGCGACCCACGCGGGGGGTGAGCCGAGGTGAGCGCGGAGTCGACCACGGCCCGCAGCTACGGCGGGTGGCGGCGCTCCCGCTCGCTGGGGTTGGGCCGCCTGGACGCCCGGCAAACCCTGGTGGTGGTCGGCTGCGTGCTGGTGCCGCTGCTCGTGGTGGCTGCAGGCGGGCCAGTCAGCGTGGCGCTGGCACTGGCCGGCGCCGGCGGCTGCGCGGCCGGGCTGGTGATCGCCCAGTGGCGTGGGGTGCTTCTGCTGGACGCCGCCCTGGCCTACGGCCGGTGGCGGTGGGCGGTGCTGCGCGG
>JAKEEW010000152.1 GCA_022616375.1 Sporichthyaceae bacterium | reverse complement strand
GGCTAGAGCACCGATACGCACGCGGCCATGCTAGTCCTTGACCTTCCATCGCGCTGGAAGGTTTAGCGTGGGTCTCTGAGTCCTGATCTCCGAGCGTGGTGAGGTAGTCGTGGAGCTGACTGTGTTGGTGGTCCCGGATTGCCAGCATGCGGGTCTGCTCGAGCAGCGGTTGGCCGAGGCGTTGGCCGGCCGGTCCGACGTTGACATCACCCGGCGGGTCATCGCTGATGCCGAGCAGGCCGAACGCTGGTCGATGCGCGGTTCGCCGACGCTGCTCATCGATGGGGTGGATCCGTTCGCCACTCCTGGGCAGCCGGCGAGCCTGTCCTGCCGGCTATACCGTGGCAGCAACGGCCGGACGGAGGGCGCGCCGACGTTGTCTGCCTTGCGTGCGGCGATCCAGGAGGCCCGGCAATGAGCGACACCGGGTCGTCGCTTGGCGGTGGGTTTCCGTGGAGTCGACCTCGCCGGCCCGGGCTGACGGTGTTGGATCGGACCGCTCCGGTCGAGGGCGGCCAGCGGGCGCTACAGCAGGCGATCCTGCGCGGTTTTGCCGCATCCGGGTCGGCACCCGAGGCAAGCCAGCTGGCGGACGTGGTCCGCCCGTACGGGCGTGAGCTGGATCAGGTGATGGCGCAACTGGTCGCCGAGGATTACCTGGCCCTCGACGGCACCGGGCGGATCCGCGCGGCGTACCCGTTCTCCGCAGTGCCGACCGCCCATCGGGTCCGCATCCACGGTGGCCCGAGCGTGTACGCGATGTGTGCGATCGACGCGCTGGGCATGGCCAAGATGCTCGGTACGGACCTGCGCATCGACTCGACCGACCCGCACACCGAAGCACCAGTGGGCATCATTATCACTGCCGGTCGCGCAGAGTGGACGCCGCAGACGGGCGTGGTCTACTCCGGCATGCGCGCCGGGACCGGTCCCGCGGTGGACATGTGTTGCTCCTACCTGAACTTCCACACCGACCCGGCCAGCGCTACCGCCTGGGCCGAGGCTCACCCGCAGGTCACCGGCCAGATCTTGACGCAACCCGAGGCAGTTGCCGCCGCTGAGCAGACCTTCGGCCCGATCCTCACCGCGCCCGTCTAGGCCGGCGGTGATGATAGTCAGGGTTGCGCGCACACCCGGGAGGCGCCGATGACGGCTGAGCACCTGACCGCGCAGGTGGCCGGCCCTGGGGTGGCAACGCCGACCTGGCGGGTGCTGCTGTCCTACGCCCGGCCACACCGGGTGGCGCTGCTGGCCGGCGGGTTACTCAGCGTCGCGACCACCGTGACCGGGTTGGCGTTGCCGCTGATCCGGTCCGGCCGGATACATGAGGGAGAACGACATGACAATCATGACCGGTTGGGACTTGTTTGAGGACCTCCGTGATGCGCAGGACGAGCTGCTGCGAATGAACACGATGCGCGCCCAGCGAATGGCCCAGCTCGGCCAGCGATACGACAGGCGCGTGAGCGCATCGGCATGGGCGCCGGCGGTCGACATTTCCGAGCGCAAGGACGCCTACGTGGTGACCGTTGAGCTCCCGGGAATTGGGGCCGACGACCTCGAGATGATCTTCGAGGACGGCCTCATGACCATCCAAGGCGAGCGCCACTTGGTGCACGACTCATCCGAGGAAAAGGTCCATCGCATCGAGCGCCGCTACGGCACGTTCCGCCGTTCGATCAATCTGCCCAGCCACGTCAAGGCTGACGCGATCGAAGCCTCGGTCCAGGACGGTGTGCTGCACATCTTGGTACCCAAGGCCGAGGAAGTTCAGGCCAAGCGCATCCAGGTGCGCGTGGGCTCGACACCCCCCGTGCTGACGGCAGCCGTTGAGAGCACCCAGGACGAGACACCCAGCTGACAGATCGCACCGAACTACGGCGGGCTGGCCGCGCGGACCGATCTGGTCGAGCGCGGCCAGCCCATGCTGCTGGTCGACACCGTGCTGCCGCCCGAGGAGGCGGCCAAGGCACCCGAGCTCAGCGAGTCCGGCCGGGTCACCGGAAAGATCGTCCTGGTGCCGTATGCCGAGCTACGGTGTGTAGCCGCCCGATCCGGCGCGCACGGTTTCGGTGAGGAACGCGCGCCAGTTCGCCGAGTTGGTCAGCGGTCCGGTCCGACCGATCCGGCTCAGTGCGGTAGCGGCCGCGTTCTTGGAGTTGGTGCCGTAGTACCCGTCGATAGTGACCGGGAGGTTCCAGATGTAGGTCAGGCAGGACTGCACCGCGAAGTTCTGAACGGTACGGCTTGACGACCCCGGGAACGTGCTCAGCCCGGAGCCGGACACCCCGTTGTCGGCGTGCACGTGGGTCTGATGCGAGAAGTCCCTGGCGGCGCTGAAGTAGGTCGGGGTGTACCAGTAGTGCAGGACATCTCGGAAGTGGTAGTTGAGGCTGGCCACGAATGCCCAGTACCGCTTGCGGTGGGTGGTCTTGGTGCTGCCCGACTGCGCGTTCCACCACAGGTAGTCGCAGTTCGCGGCTTGCTGAGTACTGCCGCTGAGCTGCATGTAGACGTAGTTGAAGTCGATCGCCCGGGCGTAGCTATGGCAGCTACCCGACAGCCCGCCGCAGCTTCCGGTCTTGTCGACGTGGGTGCCGGACAGCCATAGGTGGATCGGGGCCAGCCAGCTGCCTGGCGTGTTGGAGTAGTAGTACTGAAGCCACGCCTCAACCTGGCTGTAGAACCCGGCGTTGTACTGGAACGAGGTCGGCGTGGATCCGTTGTTCGGCGTCCCGCCGTTGTACCGGTGGGTCGGCTGACTCCAGATCTCGTTGTGCCAGTACAGGGTGCCGTGAGCCTGCGCACCGGGGGTACCGCGGATGAGCAAGCCCGCGGCTCCGGCGCCGGCCAGTGCCAGCGCTCCGCGCCGGCTCAGGACTAACCCGCGGTGCTGCTCCGTCGATGGTCGCGTCATTCGTCCTCCCGATCGGCCAGTCGGCTCCGATCGATTCGGGGCCGCGCGAAGCCTGCTCGGGAGAGATTTCCAGCGGATGTACAAAGCCTTGCCGCGCCCGGTCAGAACCCGGTAATGCCAGGTTGACCTGCGGGCTCGGGTGGCCAGGCGTGGACCGGTGCCGGATGACGCCTCTGTTGGTGTCTGGAGCCTCAGCCGTTCTCGGCCCGGGGGACGCGTCGCGGCGACCGGGTCTCAGTGAGCCGCGCCGCCCGCCGCGACGGGCCGGCCCCGTAACAGGTCGGCGACCAACTCGGCGATGATGTCCAGACGCCGACGCAGGGTCCAGTCGCGGGTCTGACCCCGACCGGACTGGCGGGCCCGGTGCTGCTGGTCCTTCCAGCCGCTGATCAGCCGGAGCAGCGCGAAGGCGAGTTGGTGGCGCCAGGACAGCGTGGCCGAGTCGCCGAGATCTTGAACCGGTGCCTCCAGCTGGCTGCGCAGCGCTGCCGGGACGCCGGGGCCGCTGACGATCTTGGCGAGATCGTGCGCGATCGGCAGCTCGGCGGCGAACTCCTAGTCCACCAGGGCGAGGCGCCCGTCCGGCAGTCGCAAGATGTTGGCGAACACCGGATCGCCGTGGCAGACGCTGACCAGGACGTCGCCGTCCAGCCGGAGCAGGCGCTCGACCCGCTGGTGCAGCTGCTGCGGATCAAGTCGGCTCCTCCGTGCCGGCAGCGCGGCGGATAGCTGCGCCGCGGCGTCTGCGATCCCGCGCGTGGCGAAGCTGCGCAACGGCCGGCGCCAGACCCCGACGCTCTGGTACGTGGCCAGCAGCAGCCCGGCGATGTCCCGAGCGACGGCGGCACGCTCGGTGCCGCGTGGATGCGCACCGCTGAGCAGCTCCTCCACGATCCACTCGGCCCGCAGAGCGGTGCCGGCTTCGAGCAGCCGCGGCACGACCAGCTCGCCGCGGTTCTGCAGCCGCTCCAGCATCCGGGCACCGACGACAAGCCGGCCCGGTCGGCCAGGTATGACCCGTTCATGCACGGCGACCGTCATCGGCGTGGCCGACAGGTAGAACGCGCGCACCCGCCGTTGTGCCGTGCGCACCCTCCCGGCCACGATCAAGTCGGCCTGGGTGCGGGTCCACAGCGGATGGCCCGAGGCCACCAAGCGCGGGTCCTCGCCAGGCTCGGCGCCTGCCGGCAGTGGGGCCGCCGCCACCGGCGCACCCGCGCGCCGCGCGGCCAGGTAGTCGGCGCAGACCGCGCCGGACTCGCCGTAGAACAGGCGCAAGCCGTCGCCGGACGGCAACACCTTGCTGCGCCGCTCCGCGTAGGTGACCAGTTGAAGTTGCCCGGCCAGGTTCGGTTGGCGCGCTTCCAGCACCCGCCGCACGGACCAGGGCAGGCGCGCCGCGGCACCTGGTTCCGGCGGCAGCAGGTGCGTGGCCCGGCCGCCTCGCCGGTCGACTGGCGATCCCGGACCAACAGCACCGGCTGGCTGTGGACCTCGTCCATGCGGCGCTCCACCTTCCCCCGCAGTTAACAATCAAGAGCGCACCGAATGGAGCAGTTTACCGAGTTCGATGGGTTGGATGATCTCGGCGAGCCCGGCACCAACTAGGCCAATCGGGTGATGGTGCCTGTTTGCGACCTCGAATGGGCGTTCTGAGCCGTCGATCTAGGTGCACAGAATGCGGCGGAGATGCCCCGACTTCGACCGTTCGGTGGCCGCGTGTGAAGGAGAGATCGATGGCTCAGAACAAGCCTGGTATCCCGGACTTCGACGATCTCGGGCGCAATGCCGCGGACAAGGCTCGCGAAGCGGCCGACAAGGCCCGCGACGCGGCGCGGGACGTCACTGGTGATGTCACCGGTCGCGACTCGCGCTACGACCGGACGCACCAGTTCGCGGAACCGGAGCGCCGGACCAACAACAGGTGGTGGTGGCTGTTGATCCCGCTGCTCGCCTTGCTCGCATGGGGCATCTGGGCAATGGCCAACAACGACAAGGACAAGGACGACACCCCGAGCCCGACGCCGACCATCACCACTCCGTCTTAGCGCTCGCGCCGACCAGCCGCCTCGGCTTGTCCGGGTTGTGTTCCGGCTTCTGCCGCGACCCCCGTCCAGGCCGAGGCACCCTGGTGTTTCGAGCGGGCGAGGGCAAGATCGCGTAGCCGGGCAGCCGGTATGCTGACCGGTCGCTGCCTGTCCTCGACCACTTAGGGCGCACATGAGCGAGCGTGTCATCTCCCCGGTAGGGCGCGGCTTCCTGTTGCTCGACTCGCATCCGATCGGCTGCGCGCAGACCGTCACGATGATGCGCGAGCAGGTAGGCCCGCCGCCTGGCGGCGGGTCCGATCCCCGGCCGACCGCTCTGGTGATCGGCTCCAGCGCCGGCTACGGGCTGGCCTCGACCGTCGCGGCGATCGCGCGCTACGGCATGAACGGGGTTGGGGTCTGCTTCGAGCGGGCACCCTCGCAGCGCCGCACCGCAACCGCCGGCTGGTACCGCACCGTGGCCGCCGCGGAGCTCGCCGCGCAGACCGGCAGCGAGTTCAGCTTTCGCAACGCCGACGCGTTCGCCGACACCACCAAGGACGAGGTGCTCGATCTGGTCGCGCAGCGCTTCGGTGGCGTGGACTACCTGATCTACAGCGTGGCCGCGCCCCGCCGGTCCGACCCGCGCACCGGCCAAACCTACCAGTCGGCGATCAAGCCGATCGGCTCGGCGCACCAGACCAAGACCGTGCAGTTCGCCGACGACAGCACCGCGGAGCTGCGTGACGCGGTGATCGAGCCGGCCGAGGACGCCGAGGTGGCCGACACGGTGCAGGTGATGGGCGGTGAGGACTGGGCCCGCTGGGTGGACGCGCTGGCCGGTCGGCAGTTGCTCAAACCCGGTTTTGCCACGGTTGCGCTCACCTACATCGGCTCGAGCCTGACCGCACCGATCTACCGCGAGGGTTCGATCGGCGCCGCCAAGGCGCACCTGGAGGGCACCGCGGCACAGCTGATGGCGCAGGCGAGCACGCCCGGCTTTCGCGCGTTCACCTCGGTCAACGGTGCCGCGGTCACCCAGGCGTCGTCCGCGATTCCTGGGATCGGCTTCTACATCAGCCTGCTGCACAGGGTGCTCGGCAGCCGGATGCAGTCACCGATCGAGCAGTCGGTGCGGCTGTGGGACCAGCTGGTCGGAACCGCTCCGCTGGACACCGATGACGAGGGACGGATCCGGCTTGATCGCTGGGAGATGGATCTCGCGGTGCAGGATGCGGTCCGGGAGGTGTGGGCGAAGGCATCCCAGGAGAACCTGACCGAGGTCGCCGATACGGTCTGGTTCCACGACGAGGTCTACCGGCTGTACGGCTTCCAGGTGCCTGGCGTCGACTACGCCAAGCCGTGCGACCCCGACGTGCCCTGGCCGGCCGGCTAGCCGGGCCGCCGCACCCCGAAGCTAGGACGTCGCGCCGGGTGCGTCCGGCCCGGCGCGACGTCGGCTATCCGCTAGCTAGGGTTGGGCCTCCGCCACGAAGAACACGTTGGGCGAAAGGTCGGCCAGTGGGATGTCGGTGTTGGACGCGATGACCTGCGCCAACGTGCGACGGTGGTCGATTCCGAAGAGCAGCCTGATCAGCGGCAGCGCCGGGTCGATCGTGTGGAAGAAGCGGTCGCCGTCCCGCAGTGCGGTGAACTGCCGCCGCCAGATGGCTAGCTGCAGCTCACCGAAATCGGTCCCGGCGACATGCCGCTCGGCGAGCATGCCGGTGAACGCGTCGAGATTGTTCACTGATCCGTAGATCGCCTTGAGCCGGGCGGCCACCGTGGTCCGGCGGATCTCGGTGACCGCATTTGATTCGGCCAACTCGCTGTCCAACGGGATCGGGTTCCCGTCGATGTCGAACAGCGCGATGATGTCGAGGCTGTCCGGGTCGTTGATCTCGTTGCCCGGCGTCAGCTCGGGATCCGAGGGGAACGACTCGGTCGACTCACCGGTGATGGCCCGGAACGAGCCCTTGGGCGAGAGCCCAAAGGCCTGCCGGAGTTGGTTGTACGACGGCATGCCGTGGTCACGACCCCGCTCGATATCGATCGCGCCCAGGTCAAGCACACCGTCGAAGCACTCCGGCAGGCCGGGCCCATCCAGGCACTCCGGGTTACCCGGAACCGGCACCTGGAAGAGGACACTGCGGAGCTGGTTGTCGATCTGCTCGTCGTTCTTGTACTGCGGCTCGCCGCCCAGACCCTGCATCAGCGGTCCGAGGCCGAGCTGCTCGACCAGGTCGGGGTTGAAGAACGCCACGTTCAGCGGCACGGCAAGCTCCACCTCGGAGCCGTCGTCGCTGAATGCGACCTCGATGCCCTGGTCCTCGAAGCTCGCCAGCTGCTCGGGGGTGTAGCGGGATGCCTCGGTCTCCATCTCGAACTCGCCATGGATCATGCTGTGCGCCCGGTAGCCGACCGTGGCGAACTCGTTGCCGAGGGTCGCGTTCACGTTCGGCCGGTAGCCCAGGTACAGCGGCAGCCGCACCCCGAGAGCGGGGAGGAACTCGTTGTAGGTGATGTACTGCTGCTCGGCGATCACGACTCGCCGGGCGATTTCGAACCTCTGCTCGGCCGGGAGGAACGACGGCAGCGCCGCCACGATCCGGTTGTGCTCCCGGGCGAACAGGGTGTGGATGCCGGTCAACGCGAGGTTCTCGTTGGACCGGACGTCGCCGGCCACCGTCGCGTCCTCCGGGTGCCCGAGCAGCACGCCGTTGATCTCTACCGGTGGCGCGGCTGCCGGGTCGCCCCGAGCGTCCCGACGCGGCAGATGCCCACCAGGCAGGAGCAACCGCGGGCTGTTGTTGCCCAGGGTTCCGTCCACCGGACCCTCGCGTAACCACTCAAGGCGGGTGGTCTGGTCGCCGTACACCGCGGAGGCGTCGACGTACGAGCCCACCGTGTTGACCTGCTGGCGAGGAGTCGTCACGCCGGTGCCGGGTGCCCGAGCGGACCGCTCGAACGGCATGTAGCCCAGCGTGTTGGTGAACTCCTCGATCGGATCGTTGCTGTCGAACGGGATGTTGGCGATCTCACCGTTCGGGTCGCCGGGCGCCCGGCCGAGCCGGAGCCCGATGGTGTGGTCGATGAACTGTCCCCAGGCGAACGCCCATTGGGTCACGTTGCGTTCGGAGAACAGGTTCTGATGGCCGTCGTTGAAGACGCGGTTGCTGACGTAGCGGACGTTCGGTCCGGCGACCGGCTGGTTGATCCCGTCCGCGTACCGGATCGGACCAACCCGAAGGTAGGGCAGCTGTGCCTGGCCCCAGGTCGGGTTGGCCCTGTTGTTCCCGCTACCGTCCAGGCTCTCGATCTCGAAGAGCCCGAGCAGCGGGTCGCTGGCCTGCGCTCCTGGATCCTGTGCGGTCGCCGAGACCGGGATCGTCATCCCGATCGCCGCGACCAGCACGGTCACCAGCACGAGGCGTAACTGGGTGGTGCGTCGTTGGTCCACTTGTCCTCCTGACTGTGTCGATGGACCACGGTGCCTGCGCGAAGCGGCGCCCTCCATCGCTGGACGCGAGCGGTGGAGGGCGCACATTGGGTTCGCGAGACGTCAACGAGAGGGTGGTGGCTAATCGAGTTGCCACAGGCGGGGTCATCGGTCGCCCCCGAGCATCTGTAGAACGAATGGTGACGAGGGCGCGCCCGAGCGCTTGTCGGCGGCAGCGCGTAGCTGGGTGACAACAGACTGTCACGGTTACTAACGGCTAAGGATGACCTAACGACTGCGCCCCGTCAATACCTGGTTTAAACCGATTTGGCGGTTCCGCCACGCTCACTGAGCGCCCCGCCGAACGGTTGATTCTGCTGCGGCACCACCCCGTCGGTGCTGGCAGGTCCTACCTCGATCGATCACAGTGCGTGATTGGCCTCGGCGACCGGCCGTTGGCTAGTCACGACTACAGGGAGCACCACATGGCGCCTCAGAACCCGGGCTCGGGCAACCCGCAAGACCCCAGGCCCGGCGACCCGAACTATGGCGATCTCGGGCGGGACGCCGAGCGGGAGATCCGGCGCGGGGCAGAGCGGCACGACCCGCGCCGCGACCAGGGCCGGACGTACGGCTTCTCGGAGCCGCCCCGCAGGACCAACAACAACTGGTGGTGGCTGCTGCTGCCGCTCGCCGCGCTCGCCGCGTGGGGGATCTGGGCCCTGGCTAACAATGACAAGGACTCCGACGAGCCGAGGCCGACCCCGACGCCGACGCTGCCCACTCCGACCATCACCAGCACCCCCACGATCACCAGCACCCCGACGATCACCAGCACTCCGACGATCACCGAGACGCCGACCGAGACCGCTACCTGATCGGCCGGGTCTTCGCCAGCAACGTTGTGACCCGGATCCCCGCCGTGCTCATCTGACCGACCGTCACGTGAGCACGGCGGGGGTCCGTGCGCTGAGCTACCCTCGCAGCCGTGAACGCGAGAGACCAGCGCTGGATCATTCCCGGGGCGCTTGCCCTGCTGGTGCTCGTAGTCGTCATCAGCGCGCTGACCTGACCGGGGTGGCGGACCTACCAGGCGTAGGCCTCCGGGGCCGGACCGCCGGGACCCGGGAAGATCGCATCGAGTTGGCCGAGCACCTCGCTGTCTAGCTTGATGTCCAGGGATCGGACTGCGTCGTCGAGCTGCTCGAGAGTCCGCGGTCCGATGATCGGCCCGGTGACGCCGGGCTGATGGAGCAACCAGGCCAGCGCCACATGCGCCGGCTCCTCGCCGAGCTCCTCGGCCAGCTTTTCGAACCGCTCGAGCTGTGGCCCGAGCCGGTCCAGCTTCTCGGTGGCGAACTCTTCGGTGCTGCGCACCTTGTCCTGCCTGCGCAGCGCTCCGCCGAGCATGCCGCCGTGCAGCGGCGACCACGGGATGACACCGATCCCCAGGTGCTGGCAGGCCGGCAGCACCTCGAGCTCGATGGTCCGTTCGGCCAGGTTGTACAGCGACTGCTCGCTGACCAGCCCGAGGAAGTGCCGCTCGGCTGCGGCGGCCTGAGCCACCGCAAGATGCCAGCCGGCAAAGTTGGACGAGCCGACATAGAGCACCTTGCCCTGCTCGACCAGGACCTGCATCGCCTGCCAGATCTCCTCCCACGGAGTCGATCTGTCGACATGGTGCATCTGGTACAGGTCGATGTACTCGGTGCCCAGCCGCCGCAGCGAGGCATCACAGGCGGCGCGGATGTGCCGAGCCGACAATCGCCCGTCGTTTGGCCAGTCGCTCCATCGGCCGTGCACCTTGGTGGCCAGCACCGTCTTTTCCCGGCGCTCACCACCTCGCGCGAACCAGGACCCGATGATCTCCTCGGTGCGGCCCTTGCCCGCGGTGCGGCCGTAGACGTTGGCGGTGTCGAAGAAGTTGATCCCGAGCTCGAGGGCTCGGTCCAGAACGGTGTGCGCCTGCGGCTCTGGGGTAAACGGACCGAAGTTCATCGTGCCCAGACACAACCGGCTCACCGAGAGTCCACTACGACCCAACTGCACATAATCCATGCGCCAAATGTAGGGCGTGCATCCTGGGCCGCCCTAGATCGCGTCGTCCGCCATGCCACCCTTGGAGCCATGCCCATCGAGTTGCCGGCGGCGCTGGCCGAGATCGAGGAGGTCTTGCTCGATCCGGACCGCCTGGTCCGCGCGGTTGCCGCCGGGCGCCGCCGCGGGCTGGATGCACCGCCATGGCGGCGAGTGGAGCTGCGACCGGTCGAGCTGGCCGCCGGGCGACGGCTGCAGGTGGTGCGGTACGACCAGACCCAGGCCTTCACCACCAACCTGGCCTACGGCGAGCCCGCCGCCGACACCGTGGCCGAGCTGCTGGCCAGCCCGTTCGGCAACTGGCACGTCACCGCGGTGGACTCCACCATCCAGCTGCGGGTGACCAAACGCGGCGGGGCGCAGGTGCATCGGTCCGATCCCGAGCTCGAGCCGGGTGACCGCGAGCACGATCGGGCCAAGCTACGGTTGCTCCATCCCGCCGATCCGGTCTTCCACCTGCTCGGGCTCACCACCGCGACCGGTGAGATCAAGCCGAGCCGGCAGGACAAGCTGCGCCAGGTCGAGGAGTTCCTGCGCGCGCTCGACCCGGTGCTACCGAACCTGCCGGATCGGGCCGATGGCCAGCCGGTCCGGGTGGTCGACCTCGGCTGCGGCAACGCCTACCTGACCTTTGCCGCCTACCGGTTCCTGACCGCCGAGCGTGAACTGCCGGTCGAGCTGGTCGGGGTCGACGTGAAGGCGCAGGCCCGGCGGCACAACACCGAGCTGGCTGCCGCGCTCGGGGTCGGCGACCGGGTCAGCTTTGTCGAGGGCAGCATCGCCGAGGCGCCGGTCGAGGCCGCCGACATCGCGATGGCGCTGCACGCCTGCGACACCGCAACCGACGAGGCACTAGCGGTCGCGGTGCGCCAGCAGTCGCCGCTGGTGCTGGCCGCACCGTGCTGCCACCACGACATCGCCGGCCAGCTGCGGAGCGTGCCGACGCCGGCGCCCTACGACCTCGTAGTCCGGCACGGCATCCTGCGCGAGCGGTGGGCCGATGTGCTGACCGACGCCCTGCGGGCCGCGATCTTGCGGCTGGTCGGCTACCGGGTCGAGGTGCTCGAGTTCGTGCCCAGCCGGCATACCCCGCGCAACGTGTTGATCAGGGCGGTGTATACCGGCGCGGCGCCGACACCGGAGCAGGTCAGCGACTACCGTGCACTGGTGCGGACCTGGGGGGTGCGGCCCCGGCTGGCTGTGCTCATTGCCGACCTGCTCGACCCGGCAATCCGCTAACTTCGTCCTACTAACGCCGATCCCGTCGCGATCTCGGAGGTGCCCGCTGCGCCGGCTGGTCGTCCCGCTCAGTCTCGCCGTGCTGGTCGGTGCCGGCGGGTTGGTCGGTGCGGCCCAGGTGGTCGCGGCCGCAACCCCGATCGCCGAGGTCGGCGGGCAGAGCGCGGCGGCCGCCGCGAGCGTGGCATTCACGATCGCCGACGACCGGATCAGCGAGTCGAGCGGGCTGGCGATGAGCCGGCGGCACCGCGACGTCGTCTATACCCACAACGACAGCGAGGACGACGCGCGGGTGTTCGCGCTGGGCACCAACGGCACGACCCGGGCGGTGCTCACCCTGGAAGGTGTGCAGGCCCGCGACTGGGAGGCGATCGCGACCGGCGAGGACGACGAGGGGCGCCCGGCCGTGTTCATCGGCGACATCGGGGACAACCTCGGCGGGGCCTGGTCGGAGATCTGGGTCTACCGGATCGGCGAACCGCGCCGGCTCGAGGACCAGACCGTCTCCTCGGTGCGCTACCGGTTCCGCTACGCCGACGGTCCGCGCGATGCCGAGGCGATGCTGGTCGACCCGGGCACGAACCGGATCTACATCGTGTCCAAGGGCGCCCGCGGCGGAGCCGTCTACGCCGCTCCCACCAACCTCAGCACGTCCAAGGTGAACGTGCTGCGCCGGGTCGCCGAAGCTCCGGCCATGATCACCGATGGCGCGTTTGCACCGGACGGCAGCCGGCTGGCGCTGCGCGACTACGTGTTCGCGCACGTGTACAACGAGGCGGGTAGCCGGATAGCCCGGCTGACGCTGCCGATCCAGTCCCAGGGCGAGTCGGTTACCTACAGCCGGGACGGCCGCTCGCTGCTGTCCGGCAGCGAGGGCCCGAACGCGAAAGTCTGGCGGGTGCCGCTGCCCCGGGTCGCACTGTCCACCCCGCTGCGCTCGACCCGAGCCGCACCGCTGGCCGAGGACCGCGCGGATACCGGGGACCTGTTGGTGTTCGGCGGCAACCTGCTCGCGGTGCTGTTCGCCGCCGGGACCGCCTACCTGCTGCTCGGCGCGATGCGGCGGCGGCGCAAGCCCGGGTCGAGGTAAGTCCCTCTGCGCCGGAACTACCAGCCGACTTCCTCGCAACCGACGTGATCGGCCGGCTCGACCTGCAGCGTGGCGTGCTCCAGCCGGTGCTGCTCGCGCAGTAGCTGCCGGGCCGCGTCCAGCACCCGGTGGGTGTCCGCCGCGGTGGCCACTTTGAGATGGGCGGTGGCGACCTCCATGTCCGAGGTGAGCGTCCAGACGTGCAGGTCGTGCACGTCGATGACACCGGGCAGCGTGGCCAGGTCGGTCTGCAGTTTGGGTAGGTCAACGTGCGGCGGTGCGGCCTGGACCAGAACCCGCAGCGCCTGCCCGGCCAGCCGGCCGGCCCTGGGCAGGATCCAGATCCCGAGCGCGATCGCGAACAGCGGGTCGACCCAGGTCTCCCCGGTCGCCCGGATCAGCACCGCGGCGACCAGCACCGCGGCCGAGCCGACCGCGTCGGCGAGCACCTCGGTCGCCGCACCGCGAACGTTCAGGTTATCCCTGGCGCCGGGCCGCAACAGCAGGTAGCTGATCACGTTCAGGGTCAGACCGACCACCGCGATCACCAGCATCGGCGTGGTCCGGATCTCCACCGGGTCGCCGAACCGGCGAACCGCGTGCCAGATCACGTAGCCGGCCACGCCGAACAACAGCACCGCGTTGGCCAGCGCGGCGAGCACCTCGAGCCGGTAGAGCCCGAAGGTGCGCCGGCCGCGAACCGCTCCGCGGTTGCTGGCCGCGCCGATGGCTGCCAACGCGAGGCCGACGCCGACCGTGTCGGTGAGCATGTGACCGGCGTCGGACAGCAGCGTCAACGACTGGGTGATCAGCGCGGTTGCGAACTCCACCACCATGAACGTGGCCGCGAGCACGAACGCGACCAGCAGCCGGCCGCGGTAGCGGGCGCCTGCCCGCAGCTCCCGCCCGTGCCCGTGGTGGTCGTGGCCCATGATCCTCCGTTATAGCCGCCCGACGACGTAGTCGATGCACCCGCTGAGGGCCTCGACGTCGGCCGGGTCGATCGTCGTGTACATAGCAATTCGGAGCTGGTTGCGACCTAGCTTGCGATAAGGCTCGGTGTCGACGATGCCGTTGGCTCGCAGCACCGCCGCGAGCGCGTTCGCGTCGATCTCGGCGGCGAAGTCGATCGTGCCGATGACGGCCGAGCGCAGCGCCGGGTCGGTGACGTAGGGGCTGGCGAACGTTGCCTTGTCGGCCCAGGTGTAGAGCCGCTGCGCGGAGTCCGCGGTGCGCGCCACCGCCCAAGGCAGGCCGCCCTGGTCGAGGATCCAGTCCAGCTGGTCGGCCAGCAGCCAGAGCGTGGCCAGTGCAGGCGTGTTGAGGGTCTGGTCGAGCCGGGAGTTCTCGATCGCCCGGCCCAGGTCGAGGAACCCGGGCCGGTAGCGGCCCGACCCGGCGATCTCGGCAGTCCTGGCGATCGCGGCCGGCGACATCGCGGCGATCCACAGTCCGCCGTCGGAAGCCAGGCACTTCTGCGGAGCGAAGTAGTAGACGTCGAACTCGCTCGGGTCCACCGGCAGCCCACCGGCCGCCGACGTCGCGTCCACCAGCACCAGCGCATCCGGGTCCGCGCCCGGCACCCGGCGCACCGGAGTCATCACGCCGGTCGAGGTCTCGTTGTGGGTGAGGGCGTAACTGTCCACACCGGGCACTGCGGCCGGCTCCGGCGCGCTGCCGGGCGGGGACTCGATCACGATCGGGTCGTCTAGCCATGGCGCGTCCGCGGCGATCCCGGCGAACCGGCTGGAGAACTCGCCGAAGGACAGGTGCAGCGACCGGTCGCGGATCAGGCTGAACGTGGCAACGTCCCAGAACGCGGTGGTCCCACCGTTGCCGAGCACCACCTCGTAGCCGTCCGGTAGGTCGAGCAGCCGCGCGATCCCGGAGCGCGCCCGGTGCACCAGGGCCCGGATCGGGGCCTGCCGGTGCGAGGTGCCGAGCAGGCTGGCACCGGTCCCGGCCAGGCCGGCCAGTGCCTCCGGGCGGATCTTGGACGGCCCGGCTCCGAACCGGCCGTCGACCGGCTTGAGGGCGGCCGGGATGGTGATCTCGGGGACGGCTGAGTCGATCACGGCCACACTCTCTCGGACACTGCCTCGGGCTTGGGCTGGACTGGGGTCAGACCCGGGGCGGCCGGACCCAGGCTGGGGCTGGACCAGGGCTGGGCTGGGGCTGGCGCCCTGGCTGGAACTGCCAGGGTATGCCTGGACCCCGGGTCGGGCCTGACAATGGGGCATGCGGGACGCCGGGGTCAGCATCGACACCGCGGGGCTGCGGGCCCGGCTGGCCGGGGTGATCGAAGGCGAGGTGGCGTTCGATCCGGGCACCCGGGCGCTGTACACCTCGGACGCGTCGATCTACCGGCGGATCCCGCTCGGGGTGGTGCTGCCGCGCAGCACCGAGGACATGATCGCCGCGATTGCGGCCGGCCGGGAGTTCGACGTGCCGATCGTGGTGCGTGGGGCCGGCACCAGCGTGGCCGGCCAGGCCACCGGGACCGGCCTGGTGATCGACACGTCCAGGTATCTGAACCGGATCCTGGACCTCGATCCGGCCGCCCGGACCGCCAGGGTGCAGCCCGGGGTCGTGCTGGACCAGCTCAATCGGGCCGCCGGAGAGCACGGTCTGACCTTCGGCCCCGACCCGGCCACCAAGACCCGGTGCACGATCGGCGGGATGATCGGCAACAACGCCTGCGGAGCGCACTCGGTCGCCTGGGGGACCACCGCGGACAATGTCGAGGCGCTGGACGTGCTGACCTACGCCGGGGAGCGGCACTCGATCGGTGCCGGCTCGCTGGCGGACTTCGCGCCGGTTGCCGCGCTGGTGCAGCGGCACCTGGCCGCGCTGCGCACCGGGATTCCCCGGCTGCCCCTGGGCAGCCCGGTTGCTCCCGGAGCGCGGCGGCGACCTGGCCGCGGCCCTGGTCGGCACCGAGGGCAGCTGCGTCACCGTGCTCGGCGCGACGCTGCGACTGGTGCCGGCCCCGCCGGCGCGGGTGTTGGTGGTGCTCGGCTATCCGGACATCGCCGCAGCCGCGGACGCCGCACCCGGTCTGACCGAGCACCGCCCGCTTGCGGTCGAGGGCATCGACGACCAGCTGGTCGCGTCGCTGCTGGCCCGTGGTCGGCGATCGCAGCGGCCCGCGGTGCAGCTGCCGGCCGGGCGGGGCTGGCTCTACGTCGAGATCGGCGGGGAGTCGGTGGCCGAGGCCGCCGCCGCGGCGCACCGGGTGGCCCGGTCGATGGCCGCGCCGGCCGAGCTCCTGGTCACCGATCCGACCGGGCAGCGCGCGCTCTGGCAGCTGCGCGAGCACGGTGCGGGCCTGGCCAGCCGGCTACCGGACGGGACCGAAGCATGGCCGGGTTGGGAGGACGCAGCCGTTGCGCCCGAGCGGCTCGGCGACTACCTGCGCGAGTTCACCGCGTTGCTGGCCGCGCACCACCGCCGCGGCATCGTCTACGGCCATTTCGGTGAGGGCTGCCTGCACGTCCGGATCGACTTCGAGCTCGGCACCGCCCGCGGCGTCGCGGACTACCGGCGGTTCGTCACCGAGGCCGCCGAGCTCGTGGTCAGTCACGGCGGGGTGTTCTCCGGGGAGCACGGTGACGGCCAGGCCCGCGCCGAGCTGTACGACCGGCTCTTCCCGGCCGAGGTGATCGAGGCCTTTGCCGAGTTCAAGGCGATTTGGGATCCGACCGATCGGATGAACCCCGGCATCAAGGTGCGGCCGGCGCGGCTCGACGACAACCTGAGGCAGCCGATCGAGCCGATCGAGCCGGTCGAGCCGGTCGAGCCGATCGAGCCG